>JBOGIZ010000702.1:0-2018 GCA_050747805.1 Vicinamibacterales bacterium
TCCCAGACCGCAGACTCGAATGCCACAGCGACGGGGGCGTCAGGTTCGTGCTCCAGCACCGCTCGAAGCTCAATCCATTGATCGCCGGAGCGATACCGCCCGGCTCGGGCTGCTGGTGCGAACTCCCAAGAGTCCCGCTTCCTCAGGGGCAGGAGCCACCCATGGCGCACCAAGCGCTCCGCCAGGACATCCGGGGAAAGAGGCGACTGCGCCTTGGCGGCCACCTCGCGTAGCATCGTGCGAGTGACGATTGGCGGCTGTCTGAGTTCCAGCTCCTCGACGATGGGGGCAAGGCTCGAAGGAACGGGCCGTGGTTGCCTTCGCGCGCTTTCCACGTAAGAATGATACGCACTCTGCGCTTAAATGCAAACATCGCCTGAGTCGCCGGTCGCATAGCCGCCGAAAATTCAGCTAGAGCGATCGGGATAAAACGCGGGCTCGATTCCCGCCGCATCCATAACCCCTGCAAAATGGCGAAAATCCCGCCATCGAGCGCGGCGCCGGCGAGAATCTGCTGCCGGATCCGCGTCTCGCCGACGCGCAGTCCGTCGGCGGGTACTGGACGCGCGACGAGCAGCCGTGCCCGGCGCGGCGCAACATCGGAAGGCCGACTCGTCGGGGTGTCGCGCAGCGGATTCAGCGCCGAAGGGCTCGACGTCCTGCTCGACCCCGAGACGATCTTGAACGCCTTTCCGGCGTAAGCCGGTTGTTTCCGAAGTTCGGGGGCGCGTTGCCCCGTCACGCGAGCTGCGACGATGTGGCGGATGGAGCTCGCAGATCTGGGTCGCCTCGCGGCTCAACTCGATGGGGTCTCGGAGCGTCGTCGGGCCGGGTTGCTGGAGTGGCGGTATCACGGACGCCTGGTCGCCCGGCAACTCGATGAGCGCCACGTCGTCATTCGCGCCTCGTTCGACGTTCGCGACTTTCTGCTGCAATCGTTCCCCGAGACGTTCTCGGTGCCAAAGCGCTTCGCCAAGCACATGATGATCGCCGCTGATATGCGGAACGGTAACGCCGACGCGATTGAAGACGCCGTCATCGGCGCCTGGGAGCTTCAGTCCGGCAGGTAGCATCCGCTCCAACGCCGCGCTTGAGGAGGTGCGCGATCGACTTCGGCGTCACGATCCTTCCCGACCCACCCTGCTCCCGGTTCGTCGATCTCGTGCGGCTTGCCGAGGAATGCGGGTTCGGCTGGGCGTATACCTACGATTCGCACATTCTGTGGCAGGAGGGGTGCGTCCTGCTCACCGCCGCCGCGATGCAGACGGAGCGGATCGGACTGGGCTTCTGCGTGACGAACCCGGGCACCCGCGATCCGACCGTCACGGCGAGCTTCCACGCCACCCTGAACTCGATCGTCCCGGGACGCGTCGTGGTGATGATCGGCCGGGGCGATTCGGCCCGGCGCACCATCGGCCTGCACCCGGTGAAGATCGCGGAATTCGAGGCCGCCACGGCGTTGATCCGGGACATGGCGAACGGGCGCGCCGTGACGTGGAACGACCAGGAGATCGTGCTCGAGTGGGCGCAGGATCAGCCGGAGATTCCGGTCTGGGTCGCCGGGTACGGCCCGAGGGCGCTGGGTGTTGCCGGCCGGCAGGCCGACGGCGTCGTGATCCAGCTGGCCGATCCCGACATCATCGACTGGATCATGGGTCAGGCGCGTGCTGCGGCCGAGGCGGCTCGACGGGCGCCGCTTCACCTCGCGCCGGTCGTCTGCGCACCCGTGGCGATCGGCGATGACCTCGCCGCGGCGCGCGACGCGGTGCGATGGTTCCCCGCAATGGTGGGCAACCATGTTGCCGATCTGCTCAAGCGATACGACCAGTCGATGCTCCCGGAGAGCCTGACGAGCTATCTGGCGCGGCGCGAGTTCTACGACTACGCGGATCACAGCAGACAGGGCGCCAAGCACGGCGACTTCGTTGACGACGAGACATGTGATCGGTTCTGCATCCTCGGCCCGATCGAGGATCACATCGCGAAGCTGCGTACGCTCGAGGCGCACGGTGTGGAGC
>JBOGIZ010000703.1:0-3690 GCA_050747805.1 Vicinamibacterales bacterium
TCTCGTCTGGCATGATGGCAAGCCCATCGGCTTCTTCAAACCCGGAACACCCCAGCCCTCGCCCGACGCGCGCGAATCGGTGCAGGCCGACTACTGGGGCCAGGTACTCTGGGCGTTCGGGGCGCACATTCGCACGACCGGCGACCGCGCGCTGCTCGCGGAGATCTATCCCCTGCTTGGTCCGCACATCGACGAGTTCGTCGCGAAATGCGCCGCCGATCCGCGCGGCCTGTGGCCCGTCGCCGGGCCCTACGACAACGAAGCGATCAACGGCCACTACACCGGCCACAGCTTCTGGGCGCTGCTCGGGCTGAAATACGCCGTCTCGATGGCGACGGCCATGGGTCGTTCGGACGATGCGGCGCGCTGGCAGAAAATCCATGACGACTACGAGACGAACTTCCTGAAGCAGCTGCGCGCGCTGGCGGCGCAGTCGGACGGCTACATTCCACCCGGCATGGAGAGCGTGACCGAGGGGAACGACTGGGCCAACGCGAGCGGCGGCCTCTATCCGTTCGACGTGCTGACGAAAGACGACCCGATGGCGCGCGCGACCCTCGAGATCGTCCGCGACAACAACTACCAGGAAGGCATCATGACCTACGGCGGCAACGCGTGGGTCGCGAAGCAGCAGAAGCAGGCGGGCAGCACCAAGCCGCACGGCACGCTCCACCACTACGAAACGTTCTACGTCACCGAGGGGAACACGATCCTCGGCGAACAGGAAAAGGTGATCGAGGATCTCTACGCGATTCTGGCGCACACCAGCAGCACGAACGCGGGATTCGAGTTCGGGATCCCCGCCTGGTCCACGCGCGATCCGCGATCGAACTTCACGCCGCACGGCTGGTTCGCCGCGCGCTACATGGAACAGATCCGCAATCTCCTCGTGCGTGAAGACGGGACGACGCTGCACATCACGTCGGCGCTGGCGCCCGACTGGGTCAAGGCCGGGCGGCAGGTGAAGGTCAGCGGCGCGCCCACCTTCTTCGGTTCCGTGACGTATACCCTCGCGTCCCGCCAGAATGGCGCCACGCTCTCACTCGCGAACCACTGGAAGACTGACGCGCGGCCAACCGGCATCGTCTTCCACCTGCCATGGTTCATCACGCTGATCTCGGCGACCGTTGATGGCAAGCCTGCGTCGATCGTCGACGGCGCGATCGCGCTTCCGCCCGATGCGCGATCGGTGATCGTCCGCTGGCGCCGCGCCGCGTCCGAGCCGAACCTCAGCTACACCGAAGCGGTCCGGCTCTTTCTCGAGAAGTATTACCGCCGGCCCGCGAACGCGGATTACGACTTCCTGTTTCCACGACCGAGCGCCGCGACAGCCGTCAGGCGATAGCAGGGGGCACAGCGCGCGGGACGCTACCACGCGCCTCATAATTACCGCGCAAGCCGCGCGAGCGAGCGCCGCGAGCGAGCCACGCGAACGGAGCGCGCCGGCGGAGCGGCGCGCGAGAGAGCGTGTGGGGGAGTCCGAGGGGCGAAGCCCCTCGGAGAGATTTAGCGCCAGCTGACCGCGCCCACGACCAGCCCGACCGCGCCGCCGGCGACCATCGCGCCGCCGATCACCTTGGTGCCATAGCCGCAGCCGCCCATGGAGGGATTCGATCGGCAGTCCGGCCTGTTGGCGTACACCAGGACGGCCGCGCCGGCAATCGCCGCCGCCGCGCCGAGAATCACGGCTGCGCGCGCGCCGCCGTTGTGCCAGCCGCCGCGGCCATAGCCCCGCTGCGCAAAGATGGTTGACGCCGATGAGACGACAAACGGCGGACGTTCATCGGCGCGCGGGTTGGGCGGCACGTCGGCGAACGAGAAATGCGTGAGCGCCGACGGCACCTGAAGTGCCGCTGACGAGGTTTGATTGGCGGTGCGCGAGCCGCTGTCGTCGCCGGCGGCGAGGAGCGCGCCGTTCCACGGCGCCGCAGCAACGCACACGATCGCCACGATCGAAGAAAGCGCGAATGGTCTGACCATCAGAGTCCCCCTGGGTGCCTGCAGGACCCGGCGCGATTCGGCATCGGATCCATTGTAGGCGGGGAGGGCGGCGCAGAAGCTCGACTGGGACTCCTCCTCGTGCTGGCATTCCGGTTGCTGGCGGTGTATTCGCGCAGTCCCGCGAAATGTACCTGATCGTTGGTGCGGTGGTCGCTCTGCTCGTTGGTGCGGGCGCGGTTTACCAGCTCATCGGATCACGCCGCAGCGCCAGGCGATATGCCGCGCCCGGCGTCATGATCGATGTCGATGGCCAACAGCTCCACATGGTCTGCGCCGGCAGCGGGCAGCCGCCGGTCCTCTTCGAATCAGGCATTGCGGCATCGTCGCTCAGCTGGGCCCGGGTGCAGCGCGAGGTGGGAACGTTCACGCGAACCTGCGCCTACGATCGCGCCGGGCTCGGGTGGAGCGCGCCGGCGCGAGGCGTGCGCACCGTCGATCGCATCCTGGGCGAGCTGCGCGGTGTCTTGACGGAGGCGCTCCCTGCGGGATCCGCGGTACTGGTCGGCCACTCCTTCGGCGCATTTCTCGTCTGCGCGTATGCCTCGCGTCATCCGGCCGACGTCGCGGGGCTCGTCCTGCTCGATCCACCGAGCGAATGGCACGAGCCCACGCGCCAGCAGGCGCGGTTGCTCCTGGGCGGCATTCACCTCTCTCGTTTGGGAGCCGTGCTGGCCAGAGTCGGGGTGGTGCGCGCCTCTCTGGCGATGCTCACGGGCGGCGCGCCCGGTGCGGCGCGGACGTTCGCGCGGCTGTTCGGACCGACGGCGACACGCACGCTCGAGCGGCTCGTCGGCGAAGCGCGGAAACTGCCTCCCGAGGTGCACCCGCTCGTACAGGCGATCTGGTGCGAGCCAAAGTGCTTTCGGGCGATGGCGAATCACCTCGCGGCGCTCGAGAAAACCGCGAGCGTAGTCGGTCGCGTGACATCGCTGCCCGATATTCCGGTCGTCGTGATCTCGAGCGGCGAGCAATCGGTTGATGTGATCGAGAGGCACCGCCTGCTCGCGCATCTATCGCCCTCGGGGCGGCACGTGCTCGCACCTGGCAGCGGTCACTGGATTCCATTCGACGATCCGGATCTGGTGATCGCGACGATCCGCGAGATAATTGATCACCTTCGCCGCACGCGCCCGGTTCAAGGAACGCCCGATGAATCGATAGCGCGCGATGAACGTTCGAACCATTCGCCTAGTCAGCGTCGGCAAACGGGTTGCGTATCCTGACGCCTCGCAGGGATTGACGATCGGCGAGATCTTCCGTCCAGAGGACGTCGCAGCCTCCCAGGCCGGCGGCAGGTGGCGGGCCGCACCAAAGTGAATTGAGCGGCTGCCACCGCCTCCGTGCAACAACTCGCGGCCGTGCGTGTCAAACCTTCGAAGTTCATCCATGCGAAAACCCAAGGCCTTTGCCCTGTCTCTCTTCGTCGTCTTCACGGTCGCAGTCGCCGCTGCTGGTCAGGCGCGCATCACGTCGGCGGTTCTGGGTCAGGACCGAATCCTGAACGCCGGGCACTACGAGATTGTGAAGCCGACGACCGAATTTCGGCCCGATTCAGCAAAGATCGCGTGCGTGTTCACCGTGGAAGGCGCGCGCCTCGGGACGGTGATCACGAGCGTCTGGATCGCCGAGGACGTCGGTGACCAGGCGCCGCCGAATTTCAAGATCGATGAAAAAACATTGCCCTTACCC
>JBOGIZ010000704.1:0-3507 GCA_050747805.1 Vicinamibacterales bacterium
CGAGCGCGGAGCGAAGCCATCCCGCCGGCGTGATCGACGCACCGCTTCGCCGCAGCACGTCCATCGGGCTGTGGCGATGGAGGTCCGCCAGCGGCGCGAGCGCGCAGAGAAGCATGATCGCCGTATAGGTCGCCGCCGTCGCCGCGATCTGTCCGATGTCGGGCGCAAGCCGCAGACGTGCGGCGTCCTGGACATACAGCAGCGCCGGAATCGCCGACACGGTCCAATACGCGACCGGCACCGCGAGCAACCCGCCGCCTGCCGATATCACCACGCTGTCGGCCGCGATGTGCGCCGCCAGACGCCCTCGCGTGGCCCCGAGCGCCACGCGCGCGGCCGTTTCGTGCGAGCGGCGCGACGCGCGCGAGAGCAGGAATCCCGCGACGTTGGCGGCCGCCGTGAGCAGCACGACGAGCGCGGCCCACGACAGCACCACCCGCAGGCGCTCGAACGCGGCGCTCGCCTCGGGTTCGACTCCCGTGTAGGCCATGACGCCGGCACCGGGCTCGCCTCCGGCGATCGCGCCGACCTGTGCTTGCAGCGCGCGCAGCGACTCCGCAGGCTGCAGACGTCCGATCATTCCAACCGCCGACGGGTGCTCTCCAGCCTCGAGCGGCAGCCAGAGATCCACGGCGCGGCCCACATACAGCCCGTCGATCGATTCGGGCATGACGCCGACGACGCGTCCGGGCCGGCTGTCTACCGTGAGCGCCGTGCCGATGACGTGGCGATTGCCGTCGAACTCGTTCTGCCATGCGTTGTACGAGATGACGATCGGGATGAAACCAGCTTTCGGGCGCGTGTCGAACGAGAGACGTCCCACCGATGGTCGAACGTTCACGACATCCCAGATCTCCGGCGTCGCTTCGATCGCGGGCAGCCAGTCGCCGATGCCAGAGCCGGAGACGACGTTCACACGCGATTCGCGAAACGCCGCGATTCGCGCCGCCGACGGCATCGACGCCTGCAGTCTCGTCAACATCGCGTACGGGATCGGAAGATGCCGATCGGTGCCGGCGTGCCAGTCGACCGTGAAGAGACCGCGCGAATCGGGAACGCCGATGGTGCTGGTGAGAAGACCGTTCGTGAAACCTGTCACGCCGGCGTACGCCCCTACCCCGACCGCGATCGTCAGGATCAAGGCCGCCGTTGAGATCGGCGATCGAGCGAAGCTCCGGGCGGCGTAGCGCAAATCGCGCAGGAACGCGCTCATCCCTCACACCTGTTCAAGCGATGTACCCCCTCGAATGCGAGAATCGGCCAATTTCGGCGGCCGGCGGTGTAGGCCAGGTGTCCGGATGCGCCACAGCGTGTCCGTTTTCGAGCGGCCGGAACCCGTATGCTACGATGCCTTTCTTATGCGCGGCGCTGTCTACGTCAACGGAAAGATCGCGCCGGCCGACCAGGCGGTCGTGCCGGTGTACGACCACGGATTCGTCTACGGCGAGGGCGTCTATGAAACGCTGCGAACCTACAATCGGGTGCCGTTCCTGTTCGAGCGTCATATGCGCCGGCTTCGCCGCTCCGCCGAGCGTCTCGATTTGCCAGTTCCTTTCGACGACAGTGCGCTCCTTCACTCGATTGACGAGACGACGGCCGCGGCCGGTGACATGGCCGAATCGTACATCCGCATTCTCCTCACGCGCGGCGTAGGCGAACTCACGTACGACGTCCACGCAACGCCAAAGCCGACGCTCGTCATCATCGTCAAGCCCTTCGAGCCGCCCCCGGCGCGCGTGTTCGAAGACGGGATCGCGTTGTCGCTGGTCGACGTGGTGCGCAATCATCCGCGATCGGTCAATCCGGCCGTCAAATCCAACAATCTGCTGAACAACGCGCTTGCCATGCAGGCCGCGTACAAGAAGGGCGCCGAGGAAGCGCTGATGTGCAACTACCGGGGCGAGCTCTCGGAGTGCGCGCAGTCGAACTTCTTTCTCGTGCGCGGCGGCGCGGCGCTGACGCCGAAATCGAGCGCTGGCCTGCTCGAGGGTGTGACGCGCGCCTTCCTCTTCGAAGTCGGACGCGAGATCGGCGTCGATGTGCGCGACGAGGTCCTGCGCCCCGAAGACATCGAGACCGCCGAGGAGGCGTTCATCACGTCGACGACGCGTGAACTGAGCCCGGTCGTCAGGATCGACGATCGCGTGATCGGATCGGGCACGCCTGGGGCTGTGACGAAGCGGTTGCTGGCGGGATATCAGAACCGTGGGAAAGCCCCTGGATTACTCGCGCCATCCATGGCGCTCGCCTTGCAGGCCGGCTGCGCCGTTCGCGTTTGCTATCCTGCCAACGCAGTCCCGCCTACGCCGGAATGACGATTTCTTGAATTGGGCCGTATAGGTGACACCGTGAAACTTGCCACATCTTCGCGATTACTGTTAGCGCTCGCCGCAATCTTCGAACTCGGTTCCTGCGGCATGGGTACAAAGCTGCAACCGCCCACCGCGAGCATCCAGCAATTGCAGGTACAGCCCGACGGCAGTTGGCAGGTAATCCTGCGCGTCGAGAATTTCAGCTACGACACCGGCATGCACGTTTATTCGGTGGATGCCGATCTGACCGTTGGCGACAAGTCGGCCGGCCATATCGCGGTTTCGCCGGGTCTCGATATCCCCGAGATGACCGCCGATACCACCATCGCGACGCTCATGCCGAACGCCACTGCACGCGCGGTATTGGCGGCGACCAGGGGATCAGGGCCGGCCCGCAACGCGGTGTCCTACGAATTGAAGGGCAACATGTCGGTCGGCAAGGGCGAAACGGGCAAGGCCGATCGTTTCGATCTGGACGGCAAGGGCTATCTGTCGCCGGTCCCGGGCGTGGCGAACCTCTGGCGATGACGCGATGTCCACGCATTACAAGGCTCCGCTCGCCGACATCCGCTTCGCGCTGTATGACCTGCTGGATGTCGAGACGCTGTTCGCGCGCCTGCCGGGTTGTGAATCGCTCAACCGCGAAACCATCGACGCGGTGCTCGAGGAAGCGGCGCGTTTCGCGCAAGCCGTGCTGGCGCCGCTCAATCAATCCGGCGATCAGGAAGGCTGCACGTTCGACAAGGCCGACGCATCGGTCAAGACCCCCGCCGGTTTCAGAAACGCCTACCGGCAATTCGTCGAAGGCGGCTGGGCCGGGCTGACCGCGCAGGAACAATACGGCGGCCAGGGCCTGCCGGAAACGGTCGGCGCGCCGGTCAAGGAAATGATCGATTCCGCGAATCTGGCCTGGGGAACGTACCCGCTGCTCTCGCATGGCGCGATCGAAGCCTTGCGCATGTTCGGCGACGACTGGCAACGCGAGGTTTTCCTCAAACCGATTGTCTCGGGACGCTGGACCGGCACGATGTGCCTGACCGAAGCGCATTGCGGCTCCGATCTGGGCTTGCTGAAAACCCGTGCGGAACCCGATGGCGACGGCACGTATGCGATCACCGGCACCACGATCTTCATCACTTCGGGCGAACACGATTTCACCGACAACATCGTGCACCTGGTACTGGCGCGGTTGCCG
>JBOGIZ010000705.1:0-4965 GCA_050747805.1 Vicinamibacterales bacterium
GAAGAGCTCCGCCGCGTCATTCCCGTTGTCGATGGTCTGGCGGCGCGAGTGAGCGTCCCTATCTCGATCGATACCTACAAGGCTCCAGTCGCGCGCGAAGCGCTCGCGCGCGGCGCATCGATCGTGAACGATGTCAGCGGGCTCCAGTTCGACGCCGACCTTGGAGGCGTCGCGGCGCGTCATGGCGCGGCCCTTGTCCTGATGCACACTCGCGGGCGCTCGAAAGATATGTACGGGCGGGCGGTGTACGACGATGCGGCGGCCGACGTCGCCGCCGAACTTGGCGAAGCGCTCGCCCGCGCCGAGCGCGCCGGCGTGCCGCGCGACCGGACGATCGTCGATCCCGGCCTCGGGTTCGCGAAACGCGCCGAGCATAGCTACGCGGTGCTCGCTCGGCTCGATCGGATTGCGGCGCTCGATCGGCCGATCCTCGTAGGGCCGTCGCGGAAGTCATTTCTGAAGGCCGCGATCGGGGAGCGCGAGCCGGCGGACCGCGAGTGGGCGACGGCCGCCGCAGTTACGGCGGCCGTTTTGTCTGGCGCGCACATCATCCGGGTCCATGGCGTGCGCGAGATGGTCGATGTCGTGCAAGTCGCGGACAGAATCAGGGCAGCGGAGGCCGATTAGAGCCGGACGTGTTTCCCGAAACCGTGTCCTCGCGGTTCGTTCCGCGCTTCGGATGATCGCCGAACCAACTGCGATAAGCTAGCCCTCGTCTTGACCGATTCGCTCACCACCCTGCTGCGGCGGCCGCCTCTCGGCTGGTGGGACCTGCTCGACATCGCGATCGTCGCGGTCATCATCTACGAGTTCCTGAAGCTCATTCGCGGCACGCGCGCCGTGCAGATGGCCGTCGGGTCGCTCTTCATTGTCGGCCTGTATTACCTCTCGCAATTCGCGCCGCTGCAGACGCTCAACTGGATCATCCGAAATCTGCTCGTCTACGTGGCCTTCGCGGCGATCGTGATCTTCCAGTCCGACATCCGGCGCGCGCTCGCGCACCTGGGCCAGGCGCCGTTCTTCCGCTACTTCAACCGCCAGGAGCCCGACGACGAAACGATCGAGGAAGTCGTCGTGGCGGCGACGATGCTGGCGCAGCAGCGCGTCGGCGCGATTGTCGCGATCGAGCGCGAGATCGGGCTGCGCAACTACATCGAGAGCGGCATCCCGCTCGACGCCACGCTCACGTACGACCTGCTCGTGACCATCTTTCGGCCGGGCTCGCCGCTTCACGACGGCGCCGTGATCCTGCAGGAGAGCCGGATCGCGGCGGCGGCCTGTTTCCTGCCGCTCACCGTCAATCCGCGCCTGAGCCGCGACCTGGGGACGCGGCATCGCGCGGCGATCGGCCTCACCGAAGAAAACGACGCCGCGGCGATCGTCGTGTCGGAGGAGACGGGGCAGATCTCCATGGCGCTGGACGGAGAGATTCAGCGCGGCCTGACGCCCGACGAGCTGCGCTCGCAGCTGCGGACGCTCGTGCTCAAGCGGCGAGGCGGCCGCGTGCCGGCGAGGTACGGCGCCTGATGCGGTACCATCCGTTTCGCAACCTCGGCCTGAAGGTGTTTTCGATCGCGCTGGCGTCGCTGCTCTGGCTGACGGTCGCCGGCGAGCACGTGGTCGAGCGAAGCGTTCGTGTGCCGCTCGAGTTTCGAAACGTGCCCGAGGCGCTCGACATCGTCGGCAACGCGCCGCAGACCGTCGACGTGACGCTGCGGGGATCGTCGGCCGTGCTCAACCGTCTGGAGGCCGGCGAGATCGTCGCCGTCATCGATCTGTCGCGCGCGCGGCCGGGCGCGCGGCTCTTTCACATCATGAACGACGAAGTGCGCGCGCCGTTCGGCGTGGAAGTCGCGCAGGTCTTTCCGGCCACGCTGCCGCTCGATCTCGAGGCCTCGCTCGAGCGATCCGTGCCGGTCGTCCCGGCGGTCGAAGGCGTGCCGGCGCCGGGATATGTCGTCGGCCGCATTTCGTCCGATCCGGCGACGGTCGCGATCGTCGGTCCCGAAACCCACGTGCGGCAGATCGCGAGCGCGACGACCGAATCCGTGTCGATTGCCGGCGCACGCAGCCGCGTTCGCGACAACGTGACGATCGGCGTCGCGGACTCCGCGGTACGCCTCGCCGGTCCGTTGAGCGCGAACGTAATCGTCGAGATCGGCCCCGCGCCCGAACAGCGGCAAATCGCCAGGATTCCGGTGCGCTGGCGCGATCTCCGCGCCGGCCTGCAGGCGCAAATTGCGCCCGCGACCGTCGACGTCACGATTCGCGGCACGAAGGCCGCGCTGGATGAGGTCGCGTCTGATGCCGTCCAGCCGTTCGTCGATCTTGCCGGGCTCGGCGCGGGCCGGTACAATCTGCGGGTTCAGGTCGACGCATCGCGCAGCTTCGGCGTGACCGCCATCACTCCCGATTCGGTCACGGTCACGATTCGATAAGCGAACGCTTCGGCTGCGTCGCCTGGAAGTCCCCAGAACAACATGTCGAGACTCTTCGGCACAGACGGCGTGCGAGGCAGGGCGGGTGAGTACCCGCTCGACCACGACACCGTCGCCCGGCTTGGCGCGGCGCTCGTGCGCGCGATGGGTCCGCGGGAGGCGGGAGGCGAGCGGCGACCGCTGCGATTCGTCATCGGACGCGATACGCGCGAATCCGGCGAATGGATCGAGCGGGAGCTTGCGCGCGGCGTGCACGCCGAAGGCGCCGCGATTACGACGGCGGGCGTGATTCCGACGCCGGCGACCGCCTACATTACGCGGGCGATGGGGTTCGATGCGGGCCTTGTGATCAGCGCGTCGCACAATCCCTACGAAGACAACGGCATCAAGGTGTTTTCCGGCCGCGGGGAAAAGTTCACCGAGGCGCTCGAACGCCACGTCGAGGCCGTCATGGCGGACCCGTCGTGGACCGTTCCGAACGCAGGGCTTCCGCCGGTCGAACAAACCGAGGTGATCGACGCCTACATCGCGCACGCGCGGCTGACGTTTCCGGATCCAGGCCGGCTCGGCCGGTTCACAATGGCGATCGACGCAGCCAACGGCGCGACGACCACCGTCGCCCCACGACTCTTCCGCGAACTCGGGTACGACGTGATCGTGATGGGCGACCGGCCCGACGGCCGCAACATCAACCTGAACTGCGGGTCCACGCATCCTGAACGCCTTGCCGCATTCGTCCGCGAAAGCGGCGCGCGCATGGGGGTCGCCTTCGACGGCGACGGCGATCGCGCCATCTTTGCCGATCACAACGGCCGCGTGATCGACGGCGATGCCGTGATGCTGCTGAGCGCGCGCCACATGCACGCTCAGGGACGCCTCCGCGGACACGCGGTCGCCGCCACCGTGATGAGCAACATCGGTCTGGAACTGGCGCTGCGCGAGTCGGGGATCGAGCTCGTGCGCTGTCCGGTGGGCGACAAATACGTGATGGAAGAGATGTTGAAACGGCACTTATCGCTCGGCGGCGAGCAGTCGGGCCATATCATCTTTTCCGATCATCTCTTCACCGGCGACGGCATCGCGACCGCGTTGAATGTCCTCCGGGTGATCGCCGACACCGGGCGCGAGCTGGCCGACCTCGCGTCGCAACTCGTGACGTATCCGCAGGTGCTCGTCAACGTTCGCGTCAGTGAAAAGCGCGACCTCAGCGACGTGCCGGAAATTGCCGAAGTGATCGAGCGTGTCGAGCAGCGGCTCGCGGGTCAGGGGCGGCTGCTCGTGCGCTATTCGGGGACCGAGGCGCTCCTGCGCGTGATGATCGAAGGACGCGATCAGCAGGAGATCCAGCGCTGGGCGGTCGAGATCGCCGACAGTGTTCGGCAGTATCTGGGATGAGTCTCGTGCGCGGCCCCCGCCTGAGCGTCAACGTCAACAAGGTCGCCACGCTGCGCAACTCACGCGGCGGTTCCATCCCGTCCGTTCTCGACGCGGTTCGCGTCTGCCTTGCTGCCGGCGCGACGGGCATTACCGTACATCCGCGCGCCGACGAGCGCCACATCACGCGCGCCGACGTGCGCGCGATCGCGGCCGGGCTCGCCGCCCTTCGCGGTCGGGTGGAATTCAACATCGAAGGCGACCCGCGGCCCGATCTTCTCGAAATGGTGCGAGACGTGGCTGCCGACCAATGCACGCTCGTCCCGGTGCATCCGGGCGAAATCACCAGTCAGGCGGGATGGCCGCCCGATACTCCAAGGGCCGAGCTTGCCTCGGTTGTCAGCGACCTGAAGGCGCGCGGCGTCCGGGTCAGCATGTTCGTCGATCCCGATCCCGCCGCGATCGAGTGGGCCGCGTCCCTTCGCGCCGATCGCGTCGAGCTGTACACGGAGCCGTTTGCTCGCGCCTTCAAAGCTGGACGCGCGACGGCCGACGCCAGCTTGCGGACCTATCTGCTGGCCGCCGAGACGGCACACGGTCTCGGCCTGGGGATCAACGCCGGCCACGACTTGGATCTCGAGAATCTGCCGCTCTTCCGTACGCTGCCTCACCTCGACGAAGTGTCGATCGGGCACGCGCTCATCAGCCATGCGCTCTTTGTCGGGCTCGACCGCGCGGTTCGCGACTATCTCAACGCGTGCCGCGGCGAACAGTAGAATAGGAAGATCGTGTCCATGGATGCCATCGTCGTCGGCGTAGCCGGCGTGTTTTTCGGCGTGCTCGTCGGATGGATGATTGGCAGCCAGCAGGCGGTCTCGCCTGCGGCGGTGCCCGCCCAGACCTCAGCCGCCGCTCAGAGCGGCTCGACGGCGCCGGATGCGCAGGCGCCGCCGCCCCTCGATCAGCAGCGCGCCACGGCGCTCAAAACCCAGGCCGATCGGCAGCCGGACGATGCGCAGGTGCGCGAGCAGCTCGGCGATGTGTATTTCGACGCGGGCCGTTACGATGATGCCGCAATCTGGTACCAGTCCGCCCTGAAGATTCAACCGAGGAACGTGAACGCGAGCACCGACCTCGGCATCTCCTACTACTA
>JBOGIZ010000706.1:0-1677 GCA_050747805.1 Vicinamibacterales bacterium
AGGTGAACGGACGCATCGAGGCGGTCGGCAAGGACGCCAAGGAGATGCTGGGCCGCACGCCGGGCAACATCGTCGCGATCAAGCCGATGAAAGACGGCGTCATCGCCGACTTCGAAGTGACCGAGAAGATGCTGACGTATTTCATCAAAAAGGCGCACAACCGCGCGTACCTCGTGCGGCCGCGGATCGTCATCGGCGTCCCGTCCGAAATCACGCAGGTCGAAAAGCGCGCCGTGAAAGACAGCGCGTACCGCGCAAAGGCGAGCGAGGTCTATCTCGTCGAGGAAGCGATGGCGGCCGCGATCGGCGCCGGGATGCCGATTACCGAGCCGTCCGGCAACATGATCGTCGACATCGGCGGCGGCACGACCGACATCGCCGTGATTTCACTCGCCGGCATCGTGTACAGCAAGGCCGTCCGCGTTGCGGGCAACGAGATGGACGATGCGATCATCCAGTACATCAAGAAGACCTACAACCTGCTCATCGGCGAGCGCACGGCCGAAGCGATCAAGATGGAGGTCGGCTCCGCGTACCCGCTCGAAGAGCGAATGATCATGGAGATCAAGGGGCGGCATCTCATCGAGGGCGTGCCGAAGACCATCACGATCACGGACGAAGAAATCCGTGAGGCGCTGGCCGAAACCGTGAACGTGATCGTGGACGCCGTGCGCGTCGCGCTCGAGCGCACGCCGCCCGAGCTCTCGGCCGACATCGTCGATCGCGGGATCGTGCTGACGGGCGGCGGCTCGCTGCTCAAGAATCTCTACAAGCGGCTGCGCGAGGAAACGGGGCTGCCGCTCGCGATGGCGGAGGATCCGCTGTCGTCGGTCGTGCTCGGCGCCGGACGCATGTTGTCGGATTTCAACCTGCTGCGGAAGATTTCGATCGATTAAGGATCGGCCATCGAACATCGGCCATCGGACATCGCGTGTTAGACATTCGCCAACGCACCGGCTACCTGTTTCTGACCGTCATGGTGGCGCAGGTCATTCTCGTGTCGGCTCAGGTACAGTCGAAGTCCGGCGTCCGCGTGCTGCAGCTCGTCGCGCTCGGGCTGTTTTCGCATGTGGAGGGCGCCACCGCCGCGGGCGTTCGGGACGTGCGGGGGGTGTGGGGGAATTACTTCGCGCTCCGCGGCGTGCGGGCGGAAAACGATTCGCTGCGCCGCCAGGTGGCGGATCTCCAGGTGCATCTGCAGGAAGAGCACGCGCTCGCCGCCCGATCCGCGAAGCTCCAGGAGCTCCTGGCCCTGCGAAATCAGGCCACGCTGCCCACACTGGCGGCCGAGGTGATCGCGGGCAACCCGGATCCCGTCATGCGCACGATTACGATCGATCGCGGCAGCGCCGACGGGGTGCAGGCCGACATGTCGGTGATCGCGCCGGCGGGCGTCGTGGGCCGTGTGATCGGACCAACCGCGCGCCACGCCGCGCGCGTGCAGCTCATCATCGACCGCGACGCCGCGGCCGGCGCGCTCACCGAGCGCACCCGGGCCGGGGGGATGGTGATCGGCGTGGACGCCGACCCGCCGCTCCGCCTGGATCTGGTCTCGAACCTTGCCGACGTGCGCGCGGGGGATGCGGTGATCGCCTCCGGCGTCGACGGAATTTTTCCGAAGGGCTATCCGATCGGGCGCATCGCCGGCGCGCAGCGGGGCGCGGGACTGTACTGGAC
>JBOGIZ010000707.1:0-1697 GCA_050747805.1 Vicinamibacterales bacterium
GAGAGATCGATGATGCTCAGCCGCCGATGGCCGAGACCTACTCCCGGTTCCAGGTGATGGCCGCTCGCATCGGGTCCGCGATGCGCCACGACGTCGGTCATGTCGGCGAGCACGCCGCGATCGACGGGCTGCCGCGCGTCGTAGTTGAACCGTCCCGCAATACCGCACATGGGACTAGGCCGCGACGGCGGGTGCGTCCGCTGAGACAGGCACGTTGGAGGTTCGGCGATCCGCTCCATCCGGATGAGACGCCGTAAGGAACCAGGGGACCGGAATGTATGGCGCGCGCTTCACAAAATGCCATCTCAGCAAGCCGGGTGCCACGAGCCGAGACGACGCAGTGTGAAATCCTTCGGATTTTTCGGGTGAATGTCTACTCTTCGATCCACCGGGCTGTGTGGTGAGAACGGCGCTACCCGCAGTGGGCAGCACGCGACCGGCATCCGCCGAAACGGGGGTCAGGTCGTGGTTTGAGCCATCGATGTGCTGCGGCTCGTGAGATCCGGCATCAGCGTCGGTCGAGCTGCGGACGTGACGCCGCCACGGTCGAGGTACAGCCGATGCCAGAGCTCAAACACGAGCAGCTGCCAGAGCCGCAGCGTATGGTCGCGCTGGCCGGCGAGGTGCTCGCGGAGCAGCCGATCGACGAAGCGCGGGTCGAAATATCCGCGCTGCCGCGCCGCGGGCGACGCCAGCAGATCGGCGAACACCTCGGTCAGTCCGCCGCGGAACCACACGCCCAACGGCACGCCGAACCCGCGTTTGCGCCTGTCGAGGATCGACGAGGGAAGCAGCGGACGCAGCGCTTCTTTCAACACGTGCTTTCGTCGTCCGGCGTGAATCTTCAGATGCGAAGGCAGCGCGGCCGCGAAGTCGATGACGCGATTGTCGAGCAGCGGCACGCGCGATTCGATCGAGTGCGCCATGCTCATGCGATCGACCTTCGTGAGCACGTCTTCTGGCAGATAGGTCTCGAAGTCGAATTTCATCATCGCGCTCTGGTGCGGCAGACGCGAGAAGCGATCGAAACGCTGCCCGAGCGTCCGTTCCGCTTCGAGCGCGACGCGCGCCCGCATGTCGCCGGTGTAGAGCGCCTGCCGCTCATCGGCGTGAAAGAACGCCATCGAATCGAGGTGCCGTCCCTTGGGCTCCTGCGCCACGTGGCGCAGGAAATTCTTGCCGCGCGCGCCGTGCGGCAGCCGGGGCCACATCGCCGCGGCCGCGGCGCGCAGACCTGGGACGCGGATCCGATCGAAGCGCTGTACGCGGGGATGCTCGAGGTACTGATCGTAGCCGCCGAACAGCTCGTCGCCGCCGTCGCCGGACAACACGACCGTGACATGACGCCGCGCAATCTCCGACACGTACCACGTGGGAATGGCCGATGAATCGGCGAACGGCTCGTCGAAATGGCCAACCAGATCGTCCAGAATCGATAGACCGTCCGGACGGACCACGAATTCATGGTGGTCCGTGCCGAAGTGGCGCGCGACGAGGCGCGCGTGCTCCAGTTCGTCGAATTCGGGCTCGTCGAAGCCGATCGAAAACGTCTTCACCGGCTGAGCGGAGGATTGCGCCATCAGGCCGACGACCGCTGACGAGTCGACGCCGCCCGACAGGAACGCGCCCAGCGGCACCTCGGACATCAGGCGGATGCGGACAGCCTCCTTCAGGCGGCCGACCAGCTCCTCCCGCAG
>JBOGIZ010000708.1:0-4030 GCA_050747805.1 Vicinamibacterales bacterium
CGCGTCGAGCATGACGTTCATCGACGGCACGGTCGTCAACGTCGCCCTGCCGGCGCTGCAGGCCGGGCTGCAGGCCACGATGACCGACGTGCAATGGGTCATCGAAGCCTATGCCCTGTTCCTCGGCGCGCTCATTCTCGTCGGGGGATCGCTCGGCGATCAGTACGGCCGGAAACGCGTCTTTCTGATCGGAGTGGTGGTGTTCACGGCCGCGTCCGCGCTCTGCGGCGCGGCGGCGTCGCCGCGGGTCCTGATCGCCGGTCGGGCGGTGCAAGGCATCGGCGCGGCGCTGCTCGTTCCAGGCAGCCTCGCGATTATCAGTGCCACCTTCGACGACGAGAGGCGCGGTGCCGCCATCGGGACCTGGTCGGGATTCAGCGCCATCACGACCGCCATCGGGCCCGTCGCCGGCGGCTGGCTGATCGAGCACGTCAGCTGGCGCGCGGTCTTCTTCCTCAACGTGCCGTTTGCCATCGCGGTGGTCGCGCTGTCGTGGCGGTACGTCCCCGAGAGTCGCGATCCCGGCAGGACGTCACGAATCGACTGGGTCGGTGCCGGCCTCGCCGTGGGCGGACTCGGCGGCATCGTCCTCGGATTGCTGGAGTGGCCGTCGCGCGGCACCGGCGATCCCCTCGTGGTCGCCGCGTCGGCGATTGGTGTGGTGGCGCTTGCGCTTCTGCCGCTGGTCGAGCGCCGGTCGTCGAGGGCGATGATGCCGACGGGCCTCTTCCGCTCGCAGCCGTTCACGGTGGCGAATATCCTGACGCTGCTTCTGTATGCCGCGCTCACGCTCGTCATGTTCCTCGTGCCGATGAACCTGATTCAAGTCCAGCACTATTCGGCCACGGCGGCCGGCGCCGCGCTGCTGCCGCTTCCCGTGATCATCTTCGCGCTGTCGCGCTGGTCTGGCGGTCTGGTCAGGCGGGTGGGGAGCCGCCTTCCGCTGACAATCGGACCGGCGATCGGCGCGGTCGGCATCGCGTTGTGCACGCGGCCCGGCGTGGGCGGTTCCTACTGGACGACGTTCTTTCCCGCGTTCGTGCTCATCGGCGCGGGGATGGCGATCGCGGTCGCGCCGTTGACGACGACGGTCATGGCGTCGATCGCGCGCGAGCACGCCGGCGTAGCGTCGGGCGTCAACAACGCTGTGTCGCGGGTGGCGGGGTTGCTGGCGATCGCCGTGTTCGGCGTGGTGCTGTCGCGAACGTTTCAGGCCCGCGCTGACTCCGGGCTCGACACACTCCATCTGTCTGCGTCGGAGCGGACGGCGATCGAGCGCGAGCTGCCGAAGATGGCTGGCGCGGAGCTGCCGACGGGTGAGGCACAGGTGCGCGTGGTCGTCTACGAGGCGTTCGTGGCAGCTTTTCGCGTCGTGATGTGGTGTGGCGCCGCGCTCGCGCTCGGATCGGCGGCGTGCGGCGCCGCGATTCGCGCAGCTGGCGGCGTTAACCGGCGCCACGCTTCCGATTGAGACAGCACTGCTGCAGGGGGGAATCGATGGCGTTCGGATTCGGACCCGCCGCCCGACCGACTGCTAACTCAAACGGGGAAGCTTACGCGTTGAAACTGGCGCCACTCATGGCTTTCGTGAACGCCATGGGATCCCGGTTGCTGCTCATTGGTTTTCCTCTGGGCGCCTCTACTGAAGCGAGGGCCGCTTCAGCCCGCGAGTTCTGGTTGCCGCCGATAGCCCAGCACCTCGTACGCGATGACGGTGACGGCCGGCGCGAGCATGAGGATCACAAGACAATTGGCCAAGCGGATATTGACCGCCGCCGCGATCACGGCGATTCCTGCAACACCACTGCTCGCGATCAACAGGTACGCGTCGAATGCGCGGAAGCGGCGAACCAAATAGTAGTAGAGCGCGTGGAGCAATCCCAGAAAACCCACAACGGGCACAGCGACGACGAGTACCGCGCCGACGACGGTGATACGAGCGTTGTGTTCGATGAAAAACGCGGCAACGTGCAACCCTGCGCCCGTCGCGACAATCGAGGTCACGATGAGCATCTGCACGTAGCCCCAGACCGGCGCTCGATCGCGATGACGCTGAAGAACGTCCCCGGAAGGCAGAAGGAAATAGACCCACCACATGCCGAAGGTGAGCCCAATGCCCGCGGTGCCGATGAGCATGGCGTCTAACGTCCAGCTCTGCCTCTCAATGACCGCCGAAAGGGCTGCGACCGTACCGACGACGCCTTCGCCCAGCGCAATGATCGCGAACAGGCTGTACCGCTCGGCGATGTGATGTGCATGCCACGGCGTGCCGCCGGCCTGACGCTCGGCGAGCACCGGACCAAGCATTTCAATAAGAACGAGAACGATGCCGAGGAGGATGGCGGCAGATACTCTTAAGGGAACCGCGATCTGCACCACCCACCCGACCTGGGCGATCGCGATCGTCGCGGCATAGATAAGACAGACGCGGCGCCGCCCAGGGTCCTGAGTCGCTGCGCGCAGCCACTGAAGTACCAAGGCCGCGCGCATGACCACGTAGCCGAGCACCATGACGGAATTGTCGAAGGGCTCGTGCCGCTCAATTGACGCAAACATTCGCGGAAGGCCGATTGCCAGAACCAGCACACCAACCATCTGCACCATGGTCACGATCCGAAACATCCAGTCGTCAGTGTCATAGGCGGACGAGAACCAGGAGAAATTGATCCAGGCCCAGCAGATCGCCGCACTGGCGAAGCCAAAACCGAGCAACGCCGGCGCGTACCGACCGGCTGCCAGCGCCTCTGCGAACTGGGATGCGGCGAGACTGAAACTGGTTGCGAACGTCAGGTCGAACAGCAGTTCGAGCGGCGTGGCGGCTCGGTGCGGTTCATGCGGGTTGCGTCCGCCCATGCGGCGTGACTCGTGATGGATGACGGGGATACCGGACGCCATGGCTACTGAAACTGAAAGATCCGTCCGTAGCGCGGGGCGACGAAGCGCGCGGCATCGACGCCGTGCGCTTGGCGGGCAGCGATGAGATCGTTGACGGGCGCGTCATAGCTTTCACCCGCGTTGTCGATCAGTCCGAAGTGAATGCCGATCGAGTTCTGGCTATGGAGGTCAAGGTGCGCCCTCACAGCCTCTTCAGGGTTCATGTGCATCCGGGACATGAACCAGCGGGGCTCGTACGCGCCGATCGGCAGCAGACTAACCGTTGGGGCACCGTACTTCTCGTAGACGGCGCGGAAATGCGAGCCGTACGCGCTGTCACCTGCGAAGTAGATTGTGCCGTCCGGCGACTCGATCAGAAACGAGCCCCAGAGCGTTTCGTTCGTGTCCCAGATCCCGCGGCGGGATGTGTGGATGGCCTCGAGGAAATGCACCCGAGAGTCCTTGACGGCGACGGAGTCGTCCCAGTCGAGTTCGGTATACCGGGAAAGGCCGGCGCTCTTCAGCAGCGGTCCAACTCCGCGGCCGACCAGAATCATCGGCGGGTTCTTCGACTGTCGATCGACCAGGGCATGAAGCGAGGGGAGATCCAGGTGGTCGTAGTGATTGTGGCTGATCAGGATCAGGTCGATTCCCGGAAGGCTGTCGACGAGCACCGCCGGATTCGTCACGGTGTGCGGACCGAGCACGCCGGGTCCGATGGAATCGAACAGAATCGGATCGGTCATGACGGTCAAATGCGGCGTTTGGATTAGCGTCGTGGAGTGCCCGATCCACAGCACCCGAATTCCGTGAAGCACAGGTTCGGCGGGGGCTCGATAGGGCGGTGTTTCAAATCGCGCCGGCCAGTTCTTCTTCTTGGTTCGCAACTCCCATCCGACCTTGATCTCTTCCCACCAGGAATAGCCGCCGGTGTTGTTTCGATTGTGGAAGCGGGAGCCTGAAAAGTGATCGGAGGCTGGCATTGTCGTGGCGGTGCGTGCGCGAAGGAACAGAGTAACGGCCACGACGCCGATCGCGACGCCGATGCCTATGCCGAGGAGCCGTCTCACGAAGCGACGAGCGCCCGATTGTCACTGTTCTCGATCACGACGGCGTCACGACCGTCGATCCCGGTGAGTGCGGCATCCACCATCGC
>JBOGIZ010000709.1:0-2118 GCA_050747805.1 Vicinamibacterales bacterium
TGCTCGGACCGCGTGCGCCCGACGACCCGCCCGTGACCGTCGAATTCGTGAATCAACTGAGAGACGACGACCTGTGAGCAGGGTCCGCCTGCTCGACGTCAACATGCTCATCGCGATGTTCGAGCCGGGTCACGTGCATCATGTTGTCGCGCACGATTGGTTCGCGGACAACCGGCAGCATGGATGGGCGACATGCGCCGTGACCGAGAGCGGATTCGCGCGCATCCTGTCGCATCCGCGATATGGCAGCAATGCCAGGCGCCCAGCCGAGTTGATCGGCCGGTTGCAAGCGCTCTGCGCCGCGGCCGATCACATCTGGTGGCCCTGCGCGGTGTCGCTTCGCGATGAGCGTCTCTTCAATCTCTCCGCCGCCACCCATCGTCAGCTGACGGACATCTATCTGCTCGGTCTCGCGCACGCCAATGGCGGCATCTTCGCGACGTTCGATCAGGCGATTCCGTACAACGCCGTGGTCGGCGCCACGATGGAGACGCTCGAGGTCATCGCGGCTGCACGGTGACGTCGGCGCGGTGATAGCGCGTGACGAGCGCCGCGGTGCCGAGCAGGACGAGCGCCGCGGATCCGAACGCCGTTCCTTCGCCAAACCACTGGAGCGCGCCGTTGCCCCAGAGCGGCCCGATCACGCGGCCGAGGCTTTCGAGCGCGCCGGCGGCTCCTTGGACGCGTCCCTGCTCGTGGCGACCGGCCGCACCGCTGACGAGCGAGATAATCGACGGATTGCAGAAGCCGATCCCAAACGCGCCGGGCACGAGCAGCGCGACAAAGAGCGGGAACGAGTGTGTGAGCGCGCTTCCGCCCCATCCAATGGCGGCGAAGATCAGTCCGATCATGAGTGTGCGCTTCTCCCCGAGGGCGCGAACGACCGGCGCCACGAGGCCGCCCTGCACGATCACGCCAAGGAAGCCGAACGCCGCGAGAAGGTATCCCGTCGTGACGACGGTAAAGGCAAACCGCTGCGCGCCAAACAGCGCAAAGGTTGTTTGATAGACCGAAAACGATCCCCAGTAGAGAAAATCGATCGCGAGGAGCACGCGGAGCTGCGGGCGTGCGCCGAGCTCTCGGAGCGAGTGCCAGGGCGATATCGCCGAGGCATGGACACGATGCACCGTCTCGGGCAGCCAGAGCCACGCAAGCAGCACGGCGACGCCTGTAATCGCGGCGGCCGTCCAGATCGGCGCGGTATAGCTGATGCGCGCGAGCAGCCCGCCCAGACCCGGACCGATGACGAAGCCGAGACCGTACGCCGCGCCGAGCATGCCAAACGACTTCGCGCGATTCTCTTCGGTCGCGATATCGCCGATGTAGGCGCGCGCGGTGGTGATGTTCCCGCCCGACAAGCCGTCGACGACGCGCGCGGCGAACAGCATCGTCAGACTGTGCGAGAGCGCGAGCATGACGAAGCTCACGACGGTGCCGAGCAAACTGAAGATCAGCACGGGGCGGCGTCCCCATGAATCGGACCAGTGCCCGAGCAGCGGCGCCGCGAGAAGCTGGCTGAACGAGAACGCCGCGAACAGAAAACCGATCGCCACCGGTGAGGCGCCGAACGTCTCGGCGTAAAACGGCAGCAGCGGGATGATGATGCCGAACCCGATCAGGTTGACCAGGACGGTCAGGAAGATGACGAGAAGCGGGCGCTGCACGGACTATTTCTTTTCCGTGACGCTCTTGATGACCACCGGTTGCACGGGCACATCGTCCATGCCCTCGCGGGCCGTCGTGTCGGCGGCCGCGATCTTGTCCACCACGTCCATGCCGGCAATCACGCGGCCGAAAACCGCGTAGCCGAACGTCTCGGGCGTATAGCCGGTGTGGTCGAAGTCGGGGTTGTCGGCGGCGTTGATGAAAAACTGAGCGGTGGCGCTGCGTGCTTGCTCACGGCGCGCCATCACGATCGTGCCGCGGACGTTCTTGAGGCCGTTGGTGGCCTCGTTCTGGATCGCCCCGCGGGTCGCCTTTTCGACGAATTCCGGCGTGTATCCGCCCCCCTGAATCACGTAGCCTTTGATGACCCGATGGAAGATGGTTCCGTTATAGAACCCGTCGTTCGCGTATTGCAGAAAATTGGCGACCGAGACAGGGGCCCGATCCTTGAAT
>JBOGIZ010000710.1:0-2036 GCA_050747805.1 Vicinamibacterales bacterium
GTTTTGGCCTTGAAAGGGCCACGTCCTGGGCCTCTGGACGATGGGGACATTGCGAGAGCGCAGCGTACACTGGCAGATCCCTTGATAATAACACGCGGCGCCACGCGCACGCCGCACTGTCGAACAACGGCCGAACCGCATTGAAGTTGTCGCGCGAGCGACGCCTGGACCTTGCGCCGTACGATGCATGCGTCCTTACCCTCGGCGCGTCGGTAATCTCGGACGGCCGGTAACACTCGCGACTTTTGCCGCCTGACGCCGCAGCCGCTCGACGAGCGCCGCGAAGTCGGCCGGCAGCGGCGATTCGAACGCGAGTGGACGCCCGTCGATCGGATGCCGGAACGCGAGACGCCGCGCGTGCAGCGCCTGGCGCTCGAACGGAATGGTCCGCCGCGCGTCGGAGCCGAACACATATCGCGTCTCGCCTACGAGCGTGTGTCCGCGCAGCCGTGCCTGCAGGCGGATCTGATTGCGACGGCCCGTTCGCAGCCGGACCTCGACGAGCGCCGAGTCGCGGAATGATTCGAGCACCGCATATTCGCTGATCGCCTCCGACGCGCGCGGATCGCGCGGATGCGTTTCCTTCTGGATCAGCGCCTTGGTGTCCCACACGAGATGATCGCGCCACACGCCGCGCGGCGGATCGGGATGGCCGTACACCACGGCCCAGTAGACGCGCTCTGGCTCGCGGCGCAGGAACTGCGCCTTGAGCGCCGCCTGTGACCGCGCGTCCTTCGCAAACAACACGAGGCCAGACGTGTCGCGATCGATGCGATGCACGACGAACGGACGCCGCTTGCCACGCGATCGAAAATGATCTTCGAGTAGATCGAACGCCGATTCGGCGTCGGCCTTTCTCGGCAGCGGGACCGACAACAGCCCGGCCGGCTTGTCGATCACGAGCAGGGCGGCGTCTTCGAAGAGGATCTTCAGATCGCCGGCTGTCGTCGGACGCGGCCGCGGCGCAGAGGACCCCGGTCGATCCATCCAGACGCGCACGCGATCGCCCGCAGCGAGACGCGCTGATGCATCGGCGGCGCCGGCCTCGCGATCATTCAGGAAGACCTTGCCGCGCTCGAGCGCCGCCGCGGCGCGCGCGCGCGATCCAAGACGCTCCGGCGCGGCGAGATATTTGTCGAGACGCGTACCGCCGTCGGCGGCGGAGACGAGCCAGACGTGGTTCACATCCATGCGGACTCGAGAACCCGATGATACGCGCGCCGCAAACGAATCGCCGGGACCTTTCGTCTAAGGCGGCATGCCCTTGACGCACGCCGTGCGGCGCCTTGTCCAGTTTCCGCTGTTCACCAGTATTGCCGTCTTGACGCTCGCGATTGGCATCGGCGCCAATTCCGCGATCTTCGCCGTCGTCGACGGCATCCTTCTCAAGCCTCTGCCGTATCCCGAGCCGGAGCGACTCGTGTCGGTCGATCACGCCGCGCCGGGCGTCAATATTCCACGCGTGGGCGCCGCGCCCTTTCTCTATTTCACTTATCGCGAGCAGGCGAAAAGCTTCGAGACGATCGGGATGTATCAGGCCGACACCCAGAGCGTCACCGGCCTTGCGGAGCCCGAAGAGATTCCCGTCCTGGACGTGACGCAGGGTGTACTCCCGGCGCTCGGCGTCAAGCCGGCGCTCGGCCGGCTCTTCACGCCGGCGGACGATACGCCGGGCCGTCCCTTGACGGTCATCCTGACCTACGCGTACTGGCAGGCGCGGTTCGGCGGCGATCCGTCGGCCATCGGCCGTCTCGTCACGTTCGACGGCGTGCCGAGGCAGATAATCGGTGTGCTGCCCGCATCGTTTCGCTTTCTGGACCGCCAGGCCTCCGCTTTCGTTCCACTGCAGCTCGATCGCAACAAGACGTTTCTCGGCCAGTTCAGTTTCGGTGCCATCGCGCGCCTGGCGCCTGGGGCGACGCTCGATTCGGCGTCCGCCGACATGGCGCGGCTGATTCCAATATCAATCAAGACGTTTCCGGCGTTTCCCGGCTATAGCCCGAAGATGTTCAGCGACGCCCGGCTCACACCCGCAC
>JBOGIZ010000711.1:0-5110 GCA_050747805.1 Vicinamibacterales bacterium
GACTGGAACGGACTTCGCCGTGCCGGACGGGTCGTGCGGATGACGCTCGACGCGCTCGAGCGGCACCTGCGGCCCGGCATCACGACCGGGGAGCTCGACGCCGTGGCGCGCCGCGTGCTGGACGCGGACGGCGCGCGTTCGGCGCCGGCGCTCGTCTACGGATTTCCCGGTACCGTGCTCATCAGTGTGAACGACGAAATCGTCCATGGCGTGCCGGGACCGAGGCGGATCGCCGAGGGGGACCTCGTGAAGCTCGATGTGACCGTCGAGAAGAACGGCTACGTAGCTGACGCCGCGCGCACCGTGGCCGTTGGGCCGCCGAGCGATCTCGCTGCGCGTCTCATCGCGTCCGCGGAGGCGGCGTTCCACGCCGGGTGCGCCGTCGCGCGCGCGGGGACGCGTGTCAGCGAGATCGGCCGCGCCGTCGATCGCGAAGTGCGCCGCCGCGGTTTCGCAGTCGTCAAGGGTCTGACGGGGCACGGCGTCGGCCGGACGATCCACGAGCCGCCGTCGGTGCCGAACGAGTACCACCCATGGCAGCGCGACATCCTGACCGAGGGGCTCGTGTTGACGATCGAACCGATGGTCAGCGCCGGCACCGCGCAGCCGGTCGAAGACAAGAACAACTGGACGATCCGCACCAGCGATGGCAGCCTATCGTCGCATTTCGAGCAGACGATCGTGATTACGCGGGACGCGCCGATCGTGCTGACCGCCGCCTGAGCCGCGAGCGAGCGGCGCGAGCGAGCCACGCGAACGGAGCGGGGCCGGGGCCCCGCGAGTAAGCGTGTAGTGGAGTTCGAGTGGCGAAGCCCCTCGAGAATCGAAGACGGCAGCCTGTCGTCGCATTTCGAGCACACGATCGTGATTACGCGGAGCGCGCCGATCGTGCTCACCGCCCCGGCGTAGAAGGAGGTCGGAGGTCGGAGGTTGGAGGTTGGAGGTTGGAGGTTGGAGGTCGATTGTGGCCGCCTTTCGGCGCGCGTCTTTAGTTACGAGCCCACCTCAAACGGCCAACGCGAACACGGCCACGGAATACACCGAATACACGGACCACGATGCCGCGCCGGCGATGATGATCTCCGGCCACCGACGCCTTGTCGGCCGACCTCGCGCCTATTTCGTGTATGCCACGTATTGCGTGGCCTCTATTCCGTGTATTCCGTGGCCGCATTCCGCTTCTTCCGTGGCCCTACTCGCGCGTGACCCGCGGGCCACCCTTTCGGTTCCAAGTGAATCGATACGACGCGCCTCGCCGTACATTCGCGACGAGCGCCGGACGGAAGCACGCCAGGCACGTGCTGCGCGAATCGCGCACGCTGGGGTAGACGACTCCCAGAGACCCGTGCGCGAGCAGCTGCTCTGCGAGAGCCTGCGACGCGACGTAGCTGTCCGGGTCGAGGTACCGGCGGAAACGGGTGGCGGCGCGCAGATCGTGGAATGCGGCGCTGAAGTCCGCCAGATAGTCGTCGTACGTGATCGACTCCTCGCGCCACCCGACCTCGGCCAGCTCCAGGCTCTTGTGAAACGCGACTTCGGCCTGCGCGGTCCGAAGCGCAAACGCTCCGTACCACGCGCCCCGGTCAGGACCGTTGAACCGGCCGCCGAGTGGATGGGGATGACAGAAGGCCGCGTTGATCACGTGCGCGGCTGGGACGCCGAAGACCAGCTCCTCGACGCCAATGCCGGCGAACCGGCGCCGTTCGGCGAGCAGCCGATCGTTGGTCGCCGCGTCCAGCTCGAAAATCTGCTGCAGGTGCTGGTCGTCATCGGCAATTTTCGCCAACACGCTCTCGCCGCCTCTGGCGTGCTGCGCGGGAATGAGCCGGTGCGTGTCGATCCGGCGGACGGTCCTGACCGGCGGGAACGCGTCAGCCGGCGCGGCGGGCATCGAGCAGCCGTCGCACGACCTGCATCGCTGGAAGACCGCCTTCGACGATGTAGGCGAGCGGCGTGCGGCCGTCGAAGATCGGATTCGTGTTCGGCAGCTGCATCCAGCGGTCCGCGAGCGCCTCGGAGTAGAGGACGTTGAGCGCCTTGAACAGGCCCACGAGATAGGAGATGCGCGTCAGCCGATCGGTATCGAGCGTGCGGTCCGGATTCCGCTTCATCTCGTAGAACGGCCCATTCGACATCCCGCCGAGCAATGCGCGCGCGTCCTGGTCGCGGAGCGTCCACCGAGCGGCGATATTGAAGAACGCTCGGACGGCCGCGGGACTCAGCCGTTCGCGCTCCTCTCGCGAGCCGAGATCGACGACCGCGGGCGCGGTGTAGCGGGTAGCCGGATAGACGGCGGCAGAGCGCACTCGATCCTCCTGATTAGAATAGTAATGTATCCTGTTCTGGAGTGTCAAACGGCGCAGGCCGCAAGCGGCGCGGGCGGCGCCGGTATCGGCGGCAGGCGAGCGCTGTCCAGTGCGGCGTTGAGCGTCGCCAAATCGACCGTCAGCACGTGACGGGACTGCGCCAGCGCGCGATCGGCTCGTCCGCATGTATCCGCAATCGCGGCGGTCGTGCTCAACGTCGGCTTCAGGTCGGCGTACTCGAGCGCGGCGAGGCGTTCGTCGAGCGCGCGTCCTGCCGTGAGCGCCTGAATGGCCGCGAGTGCGGCGCGATCGAACGTGGACGCCGCGGCCTTCACGTCCGCTCCGGCCGAGGCGGAGCGCTCCGCGGCCAGCTGGCGCAGCGATCGCAACTGCTCGATCGCATCGTGACTTCTCGCGATCCCGTTCGCGACGCCCCGCTCGGCGCCGAGCAGCGCGGCGAGGTCGTCTTGGGCCGCGGGACTTCTCGGATCGTTCAACACACGCAGCTCGCGCGTCGTTGTGGTTCCGTTCACGGTCAACGCGACAGTGTAGGTACCAGGCAGCACGAGCGGCCCGATCGGTTGCTGCCGGGGCGAGTGACCTTTGATTGCCGGGGCGACGATCCCGTACGACACCGTTGAGGACCGATTGCCGTCAGGGCCGTAGTCGAGCGACGGCGGGGTCGGATATCGGAGATCCCATACGAAGCGATGCTCGCCGCCAGACGTGGGGACCACCGGCGGCGCGGTGAACCAGTACGCGGGGACGTTCGGCATCCGCGTATCGGGTGCCGGAGCCGCGCTCGTGTACTCACGCACCACCGCGCCCGCGGCGTCGCGGATCGTCAGCCGTGCATCCGAGGCGTCGCCGCGCAGATAGAAATCGACGATCGCGCCGTCGGGCGGATTCTCCCCGGTGAGCACTTCCGGCGGCAGCGGCGTGTCCTGATTTTCATCCCACCGGACGCGCACGGCCGGCTCGGGCTCGAACAGGAACGCGGCCGCGCGCGCTGTTCGCGCCGCCTCCATCTGCCTGAGCGGCGTGACATCGTCGAGAATCCAGAGTCCGCGTCCCCAGGTCGCGATGACCAGATCGTTTGCATGGACGCTGATGTCGTTGACCGCGACGCGCGGCAGATTCAACTGCAGCGGCTCCCAGTGGCCGCCGCGATCGAACGAGACGAAGATGCCGGCCTCGGTCCCGGCATAAAGCAGATTCGGACGCTGCGGATCTTCACGCACCACGCGTGTTGGAACATCGGACGGCAGTCCATCCACGATCGCCCGCCACGTCGCGCCGAAATCCGTCGTCATGAACAGGGCGGGCGCGTGGCGATCGGACAGATCGATCGCGCCGACGTACGCGACCGCCGGATCGTGGCTGGACGCCTCGATCGACCAGACGGTCAGCGCCGGCTCCGCCGCGAATGCCGGCGGCGAGACGTCGGTCCACGTCTGTCCGCGATCGCGTGTGAGCTGGACGATCCCGTTCGACGTGCCCGCCCACAGGACGCCGACATCGAGCGGCGACGGGGCGAGGGCGTCGATGTTGGGCGCCGCGCCGCGTCCGCCCGCCGTCCGCGCGGCTGCCGCGCCCGCGCGCACCGTCAGGTCGGGACTGATGCGCGTCCACGTGACGCGGTCGCTCGATGCCAGAACATATTGCGCGCCAAGAAACATCCAGTGTGGGTCTTTCGGCGAGAGCGCCATGCCGGGCCGCGGTCCGAATCGGTCAGCGCCGGCGGGTGTGTAGACCGGGCCTGATTGTCCTGTCAGCGTGTCGAAGCGGATGACCGCGTGGCCGTTGCCGTGTGTGTAGACGAATCTGGGATCGAGCGGATCGGAGAAGATGTGGCCTTCCTCGTAGCCGCTGACCGAATACCAATCGTTCCAGCGGATGGCGCCGTAATCGCTGCGGCTCAGGATCGAGACGGTGCCGCTGTCCTGTTGCGCCGCGTAGACGCGATACGGGAACTGGGTGTCGGTGGAGACGTAGTACAGCTCACCGTCCGGCACCGTGTACCACGGCGTCCACGTGGCGCCGCCGTCCACGCTGATCGTGGGACCCTGGTCGGCGCCGACGATCATCCGCTTCGGGTCGCGCGGATCGATCCACATGCCGCGCGCGTCGTCGCCGCCGGGCGCGCCCTTGATCGATTCGAGCGTGCGGCCGCCGTCAGTCGATCGATACACCGACGTGCCCATCGTGTACACGACGTCCGGATTGCGCGGATCGACGTAGAGATGTCCGCTCGCGCTGGCCAACCGGCTGGTGCCGAGCGTCCATGTCGCGCCGCCGTCGTTCGAACGATAGAGTCCGCCGCCGCCTCGGCCGCCGGCCAGCGCGTACAGCCGGCGTGACCCGGTCCCCGCCGCGAGGGCAATGTTGGCGCTTGCGGCCCCGCTCGGCAGTCCCTCGCCGCCGACGCGGACCCACGTCGCGCCTTCGTCGTCGGAGCGGTAGATCGGCGGCCCGCCCTGCGCGTTCGCGCCGCCGGCGGTCAGGCTCGCGTAGATCGTCCGCGGGTTCGCCGGATCGCTCGCCAGATCGACGACGGCGCTGGACGGATCGACGAAGAGCACGTGCGTCCAGGTGCGCCCGCCGTCGGTCGAGCGGTAGATGCCTCGCGCGGGCGACGAATTGTTGTTGTAGAAAACCATAGACCCGAAGTTGCCGCCCGAGCCGGCGCCCGCAATCACGAGATCGGGATTCGCGGGATCGACGACGAGCGCCGTGATGTATTTCGTGTCGTCCAGTCCCACGTGGCGCCACGTCGCGCCGGCATCGTCCGATCGGTACACACC
>JBOGIZ010000712.1:0-3176 GCA_050747805.1 Vicinamibacterales bacterium
GTGCTGACGGTGCTAAAGGTGCTCGTGCCAAGGATGCTGGAGGTGCTGCGGTGAATCGTGCCAAAGGTTAGCGCCTTCAGCACCGTCGCACCCTTAGCACCCTTAGCACCTTGCCCTTCAAGGTACAATCGATCGGATCATGCCCGGCCGGTTTTACCTGACGACGGCAATCGACTACGTGAACGGGAGCCCGCATCTCGGTCACGCGTACGAAAAAATCTCCGCCGACGTCATCGTCCGCTACAAGCGGCTGGCCGGATTCGACACGCGGTTCGTCATCGGCAACGACGAGCACTCCCAGAACGTGTACCGGTTGGCAAAGAGCCAGGGGCTCGATCCGCTCGAATACTGCGACCGTATGGAGCGCGAATTCCGCGCCGCATGGGACGTGCTCGAGATCTCCTACGACGATTTCATCAGGACGACCCAGCCCCGCCACAAGGCGGCGGTGCAGGAGTTTGTCCGGCGGATCGCGGCCAACGGCGACGTGTACGAAGGCTTTTACGAAGGTTGGTACTGCGTTGGGTGCGAGGCGTTCAAGCAGGAGAAGGACCTCGTCGACGGCAAATGTCCCCTGCACAGCACCGTCGAATGGATTAAAGAAAAGAACCACTTCTTCCGGCTGTCGAAGTATCAGCAGCCGCTCCTGACCCACTTCAAGGCCCATCCCGAGTTCGTCCAGCCCGACGTCCGCCGCAACGAGATTCTGAACTTGCTCGAGAGCGGACTCGAAGACATTTCCATCAGCCGTGCGGGCCAGTCGTGGGGGATTCCGCTTCCCGACGATCCGTCGAGCGTCGTTTATGTGTGGTTCGACGCACTGATTAATTACGCGTCGGCTGTCGGTTTCGGCACCGATCCGGACCTGTTCGAACAATGGTGGCCGGCCAATCTGCACGTCATCGGCAAAGACATCACGCGCTTCCACACGGTGATCTGGCCGGCGATGCTGATGAGTGCGGGGCTCGCGCTGCCGCAGCAGGTCTTTGGCCACGGCTTCTTGTCGGTCGACGGCCAGCGGATGAGCAAGACGCTCGGCAACGTCATTCATCCGGCGGATCTTGCCGGGCGGTTCGGCGTCGATCCTGCGCGCCTCTATCTGATGAAAGAAGTGACCTACGGCGGCGACGGAGATTTCTCCTGGACTCGCCTGCAGGAGCGCTACAACGTCGACCTCGCGAATAACCTCGGCAATCTGGTCAGCCGAGTGGCGGCGATGGCCGAGAAGTACCGCGCCGGACGGCTGCTTCCGGCGGAATCGCCGGGCAAGCTCGCCGCCGTCGCCGCGGCGGCGCTCGGAGACTATCGACGTTCCATGGATGCCTACGCGCTCGAAAGCGGCGTCGCGGCCGCGTTCCGTATCGTGGACGCCGCAAACGAGTACATCGCCGAGACCGAGCCGTGGGCGCTCGCGCGGAACGACCAGCACGCGCAGCGCCTGAGCCAGGTGCTGTTCGATGTTGCGGAGGCCCTCCGGGTGGCCGCGATTCTCCTGCTGCCCGTGATGCCGGCCTCGGCCGCCGAGATCCTTCGGCGCGTCAGCGGGCCTCGTGGCTCGGACGGCGCACGGCTGGCTGACGCCCAGTGGCGCAACGCCGGCGAGCGCACGATCCTCAAAGGCGACGCGCTGTGGCCGCGCGCCGAGACGAACGACAAGAATCGGATTGGAAGGAGTTCCGTGAGCGACCAACCCGCGAACGCACGTGCGAACCAAGCCTTGAACGCTGGAACGACGAACCCGACCCCGAACCCGACAACGACGCAACCAACCTCGAACCCCGAACCCGCAACCCCGAACCTCGGAGATCGGATCAGCATCGACGACTTCCTGAAAATCGATCTCCGCGTCGCGAAAGTCCTCGCGGCCGAAAAGGTGCCGAACTCGAGAAAGCTGATGAAGCTCCAGATCGACGTCGGCACGGAGCAGCGGACGCTCGTGGCGGGCATCGCCGAAGCGTACGAGCCCGAGCAGCTCGTCGGCCGCACCGTCGGGATCGTGTTCAACCTGAAACCGGCGAAGCTGATGGGGATTGAATCAAACGGCATGATCCTCGCCGCGAGTCCAGAGGGCGGAAAGCCCGTGCTGGTCGCGTTCGATCGTGACATTCCTCCGGGTGCCAGGATTCGGTGACTTCGAAGCTTGCCGAGGGCCGACTGCCGATTGCCGATCGGAGGAGTGCCGAGTGGCGATCGACGATCGACGGAGTGTCGAGTGCCGATGGGAATGTGGACTGCGGAACGACGACTGGATTGTCGCATGAGCCACTCGCCACTCGGCAATCCGTCGATCGGCAATCGCCACTCGGCAATCCTCCGATCGGCAATCGCCGCTCGGCACTCGCCAATCGATGATCGACTCCCACTGCCACCTCGCCGACGAGGCGTTCGCTGACGACCTGGAGGCGACCGTCGCGCGGGCGCGCGAGGCGCGGCTGACGCGGGCGCTGTGCATCCTGAGCGCGGGCGACGCGGTCGAGGCCGCGCGCGGGCGGCTCGTGAAGGCGGCGTGGCCGGGCGTCAGGTTTGCGGCCGGCGTGCATCCGCACAACGCAGCGTCATTCGAGGCTGACGCCGGGCGCGCGGCGGACACGACGCGCGCGGCGGTCGGGGCGGCCGGGGCATGCGCCATCGGTGAGATTGGGCTGGACTACCACTACGACTACGCCCCCAGGCCGGTGCAGCAGCAGGTGTTCGCGGCGCAGGTCGATTTGGCGCGCGCGCTCGAGCTGCCCGTCATTATTCACACGCGTGACGCGACCGACGACACGTTCGCGATCCTGCGCGCCGCGCCAAGCGTTCGCGGCGTGTTTCACTGCTTCATCGGCGACGCCGGCATGGCGCGCCGCGCGCTCGAGATCGATTTCTACCTGTCGTTCGCCGGCATTCTCACGTTTCCCAGGGCGAACGCGATCCGCGAGGCGGCCCGCGGCGCGCCGGCTGATCGCCTGCTCATCGAGACCGACAGTCCCTATCTGGCTCCGGTGCCGCACCGTGGAAAACGCAATGAACCGGCGTTTGTCGGCCGCGTGCTCGAAACCCTAGCCCTGGTCCGCAACGAGGCCGCAGACGAGCTCGAGCGGGCGATCGATCGCAATTTCGACCGACTGTTCGGCCCAACTCTTGCGCCCGCAACGGCTTAGCGCGTTGACACTAGCTTGCTGAGTCCGATATTGTGG
>JBOGIZ010000713.1:0-5095 GCA_050747805.1 Vicinamibacterales bacterium
ACCATTCGAGTGGACCTTCACGCGCCGCGACCTGGCCAAATTGCTGGCCAAACTGACCCCCTCCAACGCCGATGCGATCGCCGCCTGAGGAAATACGTGTACGAACTTCTGAAACGGTGTACTAAGCCCGAGGCCGAGGCCTCACAGAAGGAGCCGCCATGAACAGGAAGTCTCGCATAGCCCCACTCGTTCCCCAAGCCGAATCCCCGCTGCGCCACCTCCCGCTCGTCGATCTTCTCGTGGACACGAAGACGGAGCTGTTGGAATTGGCACTGCGATCGGGACTGAAGGTCTTCACTGCCATGCTCGAGGAGGACCGAACCGCAATCTGCGGCCCGCGGTACGCGCACGAGCCCGATCGACCGGCGAGTCGCGCGGGCACGACCTGCAGCGAGGTGGTGCTAGGTGGCCGGAAGGTCACGATCCAGCGGCCGCGGGTGCGGACGTCGGCCGGCGAGGTGGCGTTGCCGACGTTTCGGACCATGGCCGAGACCGATCCACTCGATCGCCGCGTCGTCGAGCAGATGCTCGTGGGCGTGGCCACACGGCAGTACGCGCGGAGCTTGGAGCCGCTCGGCCCGGAGGTGAAGAGTCGTGGCACGAGTAAGAGTGCGGTCAGTCGCCGCTTCGTCGCCCGCACGACGGCACAGCTCGCGGCTTGGCAGAGTGCGTCGCTGGACGCGATCGATCTCGTCGCGTTGCTGATCGACGGCGTGCATGTCGGGGATCACTGCCTCATCGTGGCCCTGGGCATCGCGGCCGACGGCGAGAAACACGCGCTCGGCCTCTGGGACGGCTCGACAGAGAACGCGACGGTGTGCCAGGGGCTGCTCGCGAATCTCCAAAGTCGCGGGCTTCGCACCGACCGCAGCCTGCTCGTGATCCTCGATGGCTCGAAGGCGCTGCGCAAAGCGGTTCGCGCGACCTTCGGCGACGCTGCCCTCGTCCAGCGGTGCCAAGTCCACAAGACTCGTAACATCCTCGACTATCTCAATGACCGCCAGCGGCCGGGGGCGCAGGCGATCCTGCGCCGCGCGTACCAGAGCGCCGACGTGAAGACGGCCCAGCGGCTGTTACTCGATCTCGCGCGCCGTCTGGAGACCGAACACCCGAGCGCCGCCGAGAGCGTGCGGGAAGGCCTCGACGAAACGCTGACCGTCCTCACCCTGAACCTCTCTACGCGGCTTCGCCGCTCGCTCGCCACCACAAACGCCGCCGAGAGTTTGCTCAGTCGTACGCGTCACGTGAAGCGCAACGTCAAACGCTGGCGTGGCGGACAGATGATGCTGCGCTGGGTCGCGGCGGGTGTCCTCGAAGCCGTGAAAGGCTTCCGTCGCCTGAAAGGGTATGCTGACATGCCGACGCTCGTCGCTGCCCTCCGTGCTCGCGACCAGCAGCTCGGTCTCAGCGTCGCCCAGGAAGAGCGACAGATCGCGTAGTCGTCAACCGAGCCGCCGCTGAATTTCAACAGCCGGAGGGACATCCCCACTGTTGATGCCGTGACCAGGATGAGAGCGAGACCGATTGTCGGCTTCATCACTTCTTGCTCAACGCGACAAGACTCAAGGGAGTTGCGTGGCCTTCGGACACCTCGACAGTCTTCCCGAATTTGCTTAGCACTTCAAACATCTCACTAATGTCGCGCCATTCAACCGTCGGGTCGTAGGCGGCGACAGAGTAACTGCCGATTGGCAGGCCTAGCACTTCAAACGTGCCGTGAGCGTCCGTCCGCACCGTTCGCAATCGGCGAGGAGCCCAACCGAAGTCCAACCAATAATTCTGGTCCTGCGGAAAGACGGCGACGGTGGCCGTTTGATCGGGCGATCCATCAGACTGAAGAACAGTGCCGGCCAAGCGCGTCGGATGATTGGTCATGGTGACGATCACGCCCGCCGAGTCCCCGCTCGCGACCGCGAGCGGCCGATCAGACACGTCCACCCCGTTGAAGATCGCGCCTTCGAGAAACCAATTCTTTAATGTCGTCTTCACGCGAACGAAGTATTGTCCCGGCTCTGCAGAACCCAGGCTGAATGAACCGTCGTCGTTCGGGGTGACCGCAGGTATCATTCGTGGCCGACCATCAGCCGGTTCCAAATCGATCATGAGCTTGTCGACGAGTTGGGGGTCCAGGTCAGTTTGCCCAATTCCCGCAAACTGCACTCTGCCGCTCACCGTCAGACCTGGTGACATCGGCACGGTGAGACCAGAGACATTGGCACCCTCGAGATCGACGTCGAGTTGGCCCCACTCAAGGCGCGTCACGCGAGTGGCATGAGCTGTCCGGCGTGCACCCGTCGGAACGACGCTTGATCCGAGTTGAATGACAGGCGTAGCTGTCTCGGGCGGAACGAACGCCGTTTCACGCTTGTCGGCCTCAATCTGGTAGTGACCAGAAGGGACGCCCAGAAATGCGAATCGTCCGGACGCGTCAGTCAACGTTTTCGCAGATTCAAAGCCCGTGATGGTCGCGTATGCTTTCGCGTTGTCGCCTTCCAGGCGCACGATGACACTCGGGACAGGTCCGTTGACATCAACAACACTTCCCTCGAGAGAATGTGTCGAAACCGGCATAATACGGAGTTCAAGGTCCTGCCGTTGTTCGCCGGAACGCAGCGACACCAGCTCGGCGTCGTCCAAACGGATGGCGGATGGATAGAACGTTGTGGTGTAGGCGTAATTCACGCCCTGTTGGGATGGGGGAGGAACGGGCCCCTTGCCGCGCACTTGCCAGACCACATCCCCAAATCGCTGCGTGTCGGCGCTGTCCGCCTGATCGAGTGCGGGCTGCAACACCGAGAGTTGGCTGCGTGTTGACGCCGAGAGCGTGCCGTGAATGTAATCGTCAATGACCGACGTAGGCAAGCTGCTTTGGACAGCCGGGACACAGATCACATAATCGCCGGACGTCAACAGTGAGAATCTAAACGCGCCCCGGTCGTCGGTGTGGACAACTGCGTCGGTTTTAAAGCGCGCGCGGCCGGCAATGTACGCGCGCTCGAGCGCATCGACCTCGACGTCCACGACGGGTTCACCCGCTTCATCTGTCACGGTTCCCGCGAGGACGGCGGGCTTCCACATTTCTATCTTCACGGGCCCGGCGCGCTCGGCGACTGAGAGACCCAGCATTCCCGACGAACCACCAGGGCTCACGCGTCCGTAGGCACCCGCGAGATACCCAGACTTCAGTGCGGCGATTCGATATTGCAGGGGCGGCATGTCGGCAAAGTAAAACATGCCAGAGCCGTCCGTTAACACTGAACGCGCAAGAGGAGGCGTTTCATTTGGACCCGTAGGTGAATCAGTGGAGATCGTCACAATGACGCTACCGATACCCTGCCCCGTATCGCCGTCGACAACCTGGCCGACCACCAGAGCGTTTGATTGGCCGGACTCTCGATTCGGAGCCGATGACTGAGCCAAGGAACCGGCACTGCCGCCAATCGAGGCAGCCATGAGCACCGATATGAAGCGGCCAGCTTTGGGCGTGTACGCGAAGGCCATGGGACCGATCCTCGGTCAAATTATTCGCTTTTGTGACCGGTTGTGCGCTGGGTTCGAGGCGCCATCATTCGCGGCTACGGCGCCCCCTCACCCAGTTGCCAGTTTATTGCAGGTCGATGAGTCCCGATGAGTCGCCAAGGGTTTTTCAAAGTCCGAGGCCGATCCGAAGCCCGCAGCGTTCACTGCGAATAGAGGTGGCGCGGGCTCGCAGCCGCCCTATCTGCAGTTGTGGCGGCTGGCGGCATAGCGAACTTCTTCAGCGTCTATAGAGTCGTAGGCAGTTAGGACCGAGAAAGCGCAGTCACCGGATCCACACGGGTGGCCCGGTGCGCCGGAACGAATGCGGCGCAGGCTGCGATCAGGAGGAGAAGAATCGAGACGGCGCCGAGCACGCGCCAGTCCGTCGGGCTGACGCCGTACAGGACGCTACCGATCGTCCGCGCGGTCAGAAGCGACACGCAGACTCCCCCGACGACGCCCCCGGCGGCGGGCCACAGCGATTCGCCCGCGACCAACCGCATGATATCGATCGGACGCGCGCCAATCGCGAGGCGCACGCCAATCTCGCGCGTCCGCTGCACCACGGTATAGCTCAGGAGGGCGTAGACCCCTATCGCGGCGAGCGCGATGCCGAAACCGCCAAAGACGAGCAGCAGCAGCATCGCCAACCGGCTGGGTCCGAGCGCGTCATGCACGCGATCGGCGAGCGGCGCGACGTCGATAAGCGCCTGCTCTCTATCGATCGAATTGATGACGCGCCGCAGTGCCGCGATCGTCAGCGACGGCGCGCCACTCCCGCGCGCGACAATCGTCAGCCCGCGGGCGTCCGCGAGTCGCTGCCGCACCGGCAGATAGAACTCTTGTCGGATGGGAGCCGTCAGCAGATTCACCTGCACGGCGTCGGCGACGACGCCCACGACGGTAATCGGCGGACCGTCGGATCCGTTGATGGCATCCGCGTCACGGCGGCCGACGCGCGTCCGCAGCGTGAAGCGGCGCCCAAGCGCGCCGTCCGGCCACAACATCTTGGCCATCGTCTCGTTGACGATCGCGACCAGCGGCGACGAGGCGTCGTCTTGCGGGCCGAACGCGCGCCCTTCCAATAGACGTGTGTCGACCACTCGGAAATAGTCGTCGCTGACGATGCGAAAGCGCGCGTTGGGCGCTGGTTGACCTGGTTCGACCGCGCGGCCCTCGGGCACGATGTTGTAGGACATGACATCGACGGTGCGGTACGCCATCGGTGCGCCGGACACCGCGGCGGCGCCGCGAATCCCCGGTTGCGAGCGAAGACGCTCGAACAGCCGGTCATAAAAGCGCTCGACATCCTGGTCACGCGGATAGCGCCGACTGGCGAGACTGACGCCGCCGCTCGAGACGACGTGCGCGGCGTCGAAGCCGGGATCGATCGCGGTCAGCCGCTGATAGGTCATGATTGCGAGCCCGGCCGCCGAGGCGATGGCCAGCGCCAGCGCAATTTCGACGGTTATGAACGCATTTTGCAGACGGCGGTCGACGGCACCTTCCGACGTGCCGCGGTCGCGAATGCCACCCGCCAGATCCCGGCGGCTCGCGCGTAACGCCGGAAACAGGC
>JBOGIZ010000714.1:0-2050 GCA_050747805.1 Vicinamibacterales bacterium
TTGGTGATCTGGTGAATTGGATTGCAGCTTGACTGCGTGCCCACTGCAATTCACCAATTCAATTCACCAACTCACGAATTCACCAATTCAATTCACCAGATCACCAATTCACCAATTCACCAATTATCTCCGCGTCACCACTACCGCCTCACCAACGAGCGAAGCTTCTCGACAACGGCGGGAAGCTTCGCGATCAACTGCTCCACCTCTTCTTGCGTATTCCCCGCGCCGAGGCTGAAACGGATCGAATTCTGCGTGCGATGCGACGAGAAGCCCATCGCGCGCAGGACGTGCGACGGCTCGAGCGTGCCCGACGAGCAGGCCGATCCCGTCGAGACCGCGAAGCCTTCGAGATCCAGGGCAATGAGCAGCGACTCGGCCTCGACGCCGTCGAAGCTGATGTTCGTGGTGTTCGGGACGCGCGCGGCGGCGTCGCCGTTGACCGACGTGCCGGGGACGCGTTCCAGTACGCCGCGCTCGAGCCGATCGCGCAGCGCCGCGACCCGCGGCGATTCCCCAACGAGCTTCGCGCGCGCCAGGCGGGCCGCCACGCCCATGCCCGCGATTCCCGGCACGTTCTCCGTGCCGCCGCGCCGATTGCGTTCGTGCTTTCCGCCGGTCATCGTCGCGACGAGCCGGACGCCGCGCCGGATCCACAAAGCGCCGGTCCCCTTCGGGCCGTTGAACTTGTGCGCCGACAGCGAGAGCAGATCGACGCCGAGCGCGGCGGCGTCGATCGGGATCTTCCCGGCCGACTGCACCGCGTCGGTGTGAACGAGCGCGCCGTGCTCGTGCGCGATGGCGGCAAGATCGGCGATTGGCTGAATGGTCCCGATCTCGTTGTTCGCGTGCATCACGGACACGAGCGCCGTCTCGGGGCCGATCGCGCTGGCGAGCGCGGCGGGGGAGACGATGCCGGAGCGATCGACCGGGAGGTGCGTGACGGTCCAGCCGCGGCGGGCGAGCGCCTTCGCCGTGTTCAAGACGGCTTCATGCTCGATGGTCGTCGTGATCAGCTGCCGCCGGCCGGTCGGCTCCAGGGCGTCCGCCGCTCCCCGCAGCGCGAGGTTGTCGGCTTCGGTGCCGCCGCTCGTGAACACGATCTCGGCCGCCTCGGCTCCGACGAGCGCCGCGACATCGGCGCGCGCGTCGTCGAGGACGGCCTTCGCGCGCTGCCCGTAATGATGCACGCTCGAGGGATTGCCAAAGGTGTCGCGAAGCGCGCGGACGACCGCCTCGACGACGAGCGGATCGGGCGGTGTGGTGGCGTTGTGATCGAAGTAGGCGCGCGGCATGGTGGTGCTGGTCGGTTCATTGTACCATCCGCCGTAACTGACGGCAGTAAAAGGACTAGACACGCTTATGGCCTGGTGCATATACTGACCAAACCTGCTGTCCCTGGCGAGCGGACGACCCAAACACCCTGCGAGTTAACCCGATAGGTGGAGAGAATTGCCATGTGGAAACGCGATGATGCCGTGAAGCCGACGCCTGCTGGCGGAGGTGTCTCCGGCCAGGCGCCGTCTCACCCGACGCCGCCGGCAAGCCAGAATGTTTCGTCCGCGCCGGCCGAGCCGGTTCGGACCGTCAGCGATTCACATCGCGGATTGGAGAAAGGGCCCGTGAACATTGGGAAGTCCGTCGTCATCAAAGGCGAGCTGAGCGGGAGCGAGGATCTCACGATCGAAGGGCACGTCGAAGGCAAGATCGAGCTCAGGCAGAACGTCCTGACGATCGGTGCGAACGGGCGCATCAAGGCGCAGGTGTTCGCCAAGTCGGTGGTGATTTTCGGCGAGGTGACGGGCAACGTCACGGCGTCGGAGAAAGTCGACATCCGCGACAACGGATCGGTTGACGGTGACATTGCGGCGCCGCGCGTGGCGATCGCCGAAGGCGCACACTTCCGCGGCAGCATCGACATGCAGCGCAGCGCCAGCGGCAGCACTGGGAAGCCGGCCGAGAGCACCAAGACCGACGTCAAGTCCGCGGCGGCGCCACAGTCGGTGCCGGCGGCTGCCGGCCAGCGGTAGGTGTCGTCACTGAATTAGTG
>JBOGIZ010000715.1:0-9551 GCA_050747805.1 Vicinamibacterales bacterium
GGTCGAGGACGCAGGCCCGGGCCTGTCGAACACCGGCAATCTCTTCGTGCCGTTCTTTACGACGAAGCCGGGAGGCTCTGGCATCGGTCTCGTACTGAGCCGCCAGATCGCGGAAGCGCACGGCGGCACACTGATGCTCGAGAATCGCGACGACCGTATCGGCTGCCGCGCCAGCCTGCGGCTTCCGCTCCAGCCGGTGATGCCGCTGCGCGCCGAAGCCGGTTAAGATTCTTCGGACATGTGGCACCGGCTCTTCACCGACCCAGTGAACTGGCGCCTCGCGCTCTTCGCGCTCGTTCCCACGATCGCGCTCGCGTGGCTGGCAGGATCGATCGCCCGGCGTCTCATGACTGGCGTCATGCGGAGCCTGCTCGGCGGCGATTTGACGACGAAGAGCCCGATCATACGGGCGCCGCTTCGGCTCATCGAGATCGCGACGTTCGTGCTGGTACTCGGCGTGCTGATCGTTCCGGCGCTCGAAGCCATGGGGCTGCATCCGCGCGCGGGCGTGCATCTGCACACGGTGAGTACATGGGCGTTCGACTCGGGCCTCCGGGTGCTCCTCATCGTCGCGATCTCGTTCGCGCTGATCCGGATGGTCGCCGTCTGGGTGAAGCGCTTCGAGCACGACGTGAATTTTGGATCGGGACTCGACGCGCTCGAACGCGCGAAGCGCGCCAGGACGCTCGGAGGGGTCCTTTCGAACATCACGACCGCCGTCGTGCTCGTGATTGCCGCGCTGATGCTGCTGCGCGAGTTCGGCGTCGACACATCGCCGGCGCTCACGGGCGCGGGAGTCATCGGCGTCGCGCTCGGCTTCGGCGCCCAGAATCTCATCAAGGACGTCATCTCCGGCTTTTTTCTCATCCTGGAGAATCAGGTACGCGTCGGCGATGTCGCGATTATCAACGGGACGGGCGGGCTCGTCGAGGCGATCAACCTGCGCACGATCATCCTGCGCGATGAAGAAGGCACGGTGCACGTGTTCCCGAACGGCGGCATCACCACGCTCGCCAACCGCAGCAAGGACTTCAGCTATTACGTCGTCAATCTGCCTCTCGCATACGGCGAGAACGTGGACGCAACGCTCGCGCTGCTTCGGCAGATCGCCGACGGCATGTGCGAGGAGGACCATTACAAGCCGTTCATCCTCGCGCCGCTCGAGGTCATCGGCGTCGACGGTTTCGACGAAAACGCCATCCGGGTGAAATTCCGGATCAAGACCGCGCCGCTCAAACAATGGGAGGTCGGCCGGGAGCTGCGGAAGCGGATCGCCACCACGTTCCAGCAGCGCGACATCTACATGTGGGGCCACCACAGCGGACCGGTCACGATGAAGAAGTGACAGTCCTTACGCGAGGGGCCGGCCTTTCAATATCCCGGGGTGCCGCTGCCCGTCGTCTTCGTGCCCTGCGACTCCTGCACGATTTTCACGCCGGCCGACGCGCCGACGCGCGTGGCGCCGGCAGCAATCATGGCTTTGAGGCCCTCGTAGTCGCGGACGCCGCCGGCGGCCTTCACGCCCATGTCGGCTCCCACCACCCGCCGCATCAGCGCGACATCGGCCGCCGTCGCGCCTCCCGAGGCAAAGCCCGTCGACGTCTTGACGAAGTCGGCGCCGGCAGCTTTCGCCAGTGTGGACGCCGAGATTTTCTCATCGTCGGTCAGCAGCGCCGCCTCGATGATCACCTTGCTGATGATGCCGGCTTCCCGGCAGGGCCCGACGACCGCCTCGATGTCGCGCTCGACAACCTGCAGATCGCCCGACTTCAACGCACCGATGTTGATGACCATGTCGATCTCGGACGCGCCGTCGAAGATGGCGCGGCGCGTCTCGTAGTGCTTCACGTCGGCGGTCGTGGCGCCGAGCGGAAAGCCGACGACCGAGCAGACGCCCACGCCGCTTCCACGCAGCAGCCCGGCACAGAGCGCGACCCACGTCGGATTGACGCACACCGTGGCGAAATGGAACTCCGCCGCCTCCCGGCAGAGTTGTTCGACGTCCGGGCGCGAGGCGTCGGGCTTGAGCAGCGTATGGTCGATCATGCCGGCGACGGAGCCGGCGGCCCCGCCCGACGCGTGCAGGCCGATGCGCGTCGCGCCGGCGTCGAGCACGCCGCGCAGCCGGTCGGGACAGCACTCGTACAGCACGGCATGGCAGGCGCACTGCGCCGGGGTCGTCGCCGCGCGCTGCTGCGCGCCGACGACCTCTTCGGTAATGATCTCGATCAGACGACGAAACTCGTCAGGACTCAGCACCCGTCCCCCGCACTCCGCACCCCGCACTCCGCGTCAGAACGATTCCTCCAACCGTCGGATCTTCAGCAGCCTGCGAATGTACCGCGGCTCGGTCATCGGCGTCGCGAGCCAGACGTCGACGATCCTGAGCGCCGCGTCGGGCTCGAGGAGCGTCGCGCCGAGCGTCAGCACATTCGCGCCGTTGTGCTCGCGCGAATACCGCGCGATCGTTTCGTCCTGGCACATCACGGCCCGGATGCCGCGGACCTTGTTCGCCGCGATCGCCGATCCGATGCCCGCGCCGTCGATCGCAATGCCCGCGTCGCACTCGCCGCGCGCGACCGATCTCCCGGCCGCCGCGGCGGTGTCGGGATAGTCGACCGGCGATGCGCCCTCGGGACCGAATTCCTCGACCGCGAGGCCGCGCGCGCGGAGATGCTGAACAATCGATCGCCGCAGCGCGACGCCCGTATGGTCGCTAGCGACCGCAACCCGGCGGATGTCGATTGTTGGCGGCAGATCCGCAGGCAGCGACGGGTCGAACGATCCGGCCGCGATCACCGTCACGCGCCGCTCGCGCAGCGTGTCGCGCGCCAGCGGCGTGACGTGGCCGCCGGCGGTCAACTCCACCGACGTCCCAGGCTCGATCTGCCTGGCGTCAGCTTCCGTAATGATGTCGAATCGCCTGGTCACCGAACGCTCCTACTGTTCCAGCACCGCGATGTAGGGCAAGTTGCGGTACCTCTCCGCGTAATCGAGGCCATAGCCGACGACGAAATGATCCTCGATCGTGAAGCCGATGTAGTCCACCTGGATGTCCACCTTGCGGCGCGACGGCTTGCTCAGCAGGCACGCCGTCCTGAGCGATCGCGGCGCCCGCGCGCGCAGCAGGTCGTGCAGATAGTGGAGCGTCAGACCCGTGTCCACGATGTCTTCCACGAGAATGATGTGGCGCCCTTCGAGATTGCTGTCGAGATCCTTCAGCACGCGCACCTGACCGGACGAGGTCGTGCCTTTCCCGTAGCTCGACACCGCCATGAAATCCATCGTGACACGATCGCTCATCGCCCGCACCAGATCGGCCATGAACATGAATCCGCCCTTGAGCACGGCGACAAGATGAATCTCCTCCGACTCGCCGTACGATCCTTCGATTTCGTCCGCGAGGGTCTCGATCCGCCGCTGGATCTCGTCTTCCGTGATCAGCACCTTGGTCGTGGGCATCGTTACTTCACCGCGGCGCGGACCTTGACGGCATAGGCGCGCGCCTCCGCGAGCACCTGCGGCGCATCGAGCGACAACACCTTCCGATCGCGCATCAGCACGCGTCCGTTGACGATGGTGGTCCTCACATCGTCGCCGCGCGTGACGTAGACCAGGTGCGACTCCGCGCTGTACATCGGCGTCTGTCTCGCCGACGACATCGAGACGATGATGACGTCGGCGCGCTTGCCCGGCTCGAGCGAGCCGATCTCGCGATCCATCCCGATCGCACGCGCCCCTTCGATCGTCGCCATCTGAATCGCGGTCGCGGGCGGAATCGCGGTCGGATCGCTCGTCACGAGCTTGGCCAGGAACGACGTCTGCCGCATCGCCTCGAACATATCGAGGTCGTTGTTGCTGGCGGCGCCGTCGGTGCCGACGCCCACGTGAATGCCGGCGGCACGCATGGCGACGACGGGGGCCGCGCCGCTCGCGAGCTTCATGTTGCTCTCCGGATTGTGCGAGACGCCGACGCCGCGCGCGGCCAATATCTTGATGTCCTCGGGCGTGACGTGGACCGCGTGCGCGATGATCGTCCGGGGCCCGAAAAAGCCGATCGAATCCAGATACTGCACAGGCGTGGCGTGGTATTTCTCCTGCGACGTTTTCACTTCGTCCAGGGTCTCGGCCACGTGCATGATGAGCGGAATGTGGAGGCGGTCGGCCAGCGCGCGGCAGGCCTTCAGCGTCGCGGTGTCGTTCGTGTACATCGCGTGCGGCGCAACCGCGGGCGTAATCAGATCGTCGTTCGCGAACGCCTTCGCGAACGCCTCCGTGCGGATCAGCGCGTCCGCCGGCGTCTTGGCGTCCGCGACCGGAAACTGAATGACGGTCTGGCCGAGGATCCCGCGCAGCCCCGCCGCCTTCGTCGCGCGCGCGATCTCCTCCTCGAAATAGTACATGTCCACGAACGTGGTCGTGCCCGATTCGATCATCTCGAGCGCCGCGAGCCGGGTGCCCGCGCGGACGAACTCGGGCGACACCATCTTCGCTTCCGCCGGAAAGATGTATTTCTGGAGCCAGTCCATCAGCGCCAGGTCGTCGGCGAGTCCACGGAAGAGGACCATGGGGGCGTGCGTGTGCGTGTTGATCATTCCCGGCATGATCACCGCGCCTCGGGCATCGATCGTGTCGCGCCCGTGGTAGCGCGCCGCGATAGCCGGGGTCGAATCGACGGCGACGATGTCGCGTCCATCGATCGCCACGGCGCCGTTCTGGATGACGCGATTGCGCGCGTCGACCGTCACGACAATGCCGTGAGTCACGACCAGCGAAACGGTGCGGGGACCCTGAACCGCGGCGACGGCCGCCAGGAGGACGGGAATCAACAGCAGCGTGCGGCGCATGAATTCCCAAGATTCTATACTGGCGGCCTTCGGCCATCCGTCACGGATGCGGATGGGCCCCTGTTGTATAGTCCTCTGCAATGTCGGTGCACGTCGTCGAACATCCGCTGGTGCACGACGCGCTCGTCACGCTGCGCGACGTGCGAACGCCGCCGGAGCTCTTCCGGCGCATGGCGGTGCGAATCAGTCTGCTGCTCGCGGCGGAGGCGACCCGCGATTTGCCTGCGTCGCCGGTCACGGTCCAGACGCCGCTCGCGGCCGCTGAAGGGCGCCGGGTCTCGGCCGACGTTGTCGTGGTGCCCGTGCTGCGCGCCGGTCTCGGCATGCTCGACGCGGTGCTGGAACTGATCCCGGGCGCGCGCGTCGGCCACATCGGGCTGCAGCGCGACGAAATTACCGCCGTGGCGTCGCAGTACTATGCGAAACTGCCAGCAGGGCTGCAGAACAGCGTCGTGCTGATGATCGACCCGATGCTCGCCACCGGCGGGAGCGCCGTCGCCGCGCTCGATCTGCTGGCGAGCGCGAGTGCGCGCGACATCAGAATGATCTGCATCGTCGCCGCGCCGGAAGGGGTCGCGCTCGTGGAGCGCCATCACCCCGGCGTCCGCATCTATACGCCCGCGATCGATCGCACGTTGAACGAACACAAGTTCATCGTGCCGGGACTCGGAGACTTCGGCGACCGTTTATACGGCACCGTATGAAGGAACGACAGACGCCTACGCCCGCCGAGCACGCCTGGCGCACGGCGATTACGTGCATCGAGCCGAACAAGATTCTCGTCCGCGGCTATCCGCTCGACGAGGTCATGGGACGCTTGACGTTCGGCGAATCGATCTATCTGCTCCTGATGGGCGAAGTGCCCTCCCCTGGCATCGGCCGCCTCATGGAAGCGATCCTCGTCTCGTTCATCGATCACGGCGCGACGCCGCCGTCGACGCTCGCCGCCCGCAACACGGCGACGACCGGCGCGTCGCTGCGGTCCTGTGTATCGGCGGGCGTGCTCGGCTTCGGGCGCTACCACGGCGGCGACATCGAAACGTGCATGCAGTTTCTCGACGCGGGGCTCGCGCTGGTGCGCGGCGGCACGAGCTACCGAGACGCGGCCATCGCCATCGTAGAGCGCTGGCGCAACGCGGACGATCCGCTGCCGGGATTTGGCCATCGCTTTCACACCCGCGATCCGCGGGCCGCGCGGCTCTTTCAGATGGCGCTCGAACTCGAGGTCGAGGGCGCGCACGTTCAAATGATCCGCGCGGTCGAAATGGCGCTCGCCGGAACGGCCGATGCGCTCCCGGTCAACATCGACGGCGCGATCGCGGCCGTCTGCGGTGATATCGGCATCCCGGCCGAAATCGCGAACGCGCTCTTCATCATCTCGCGCGTGCCCGGCATCGCGGCGCAGGCGCACGAAGAGATCGCGCGCGAGCGGCCGATGCGGAAGATCGATCCGAAGGAACACATCTACGACGGTCCGGCCGAACGCCGCCTTCCAGAGAAGCGGCGATAGCTGGACCTGAGCTCAGAGACTCGCTTCCCATGATTGACGTCGGTATTCTCGGCGCGACCGGGGTCGTTGGCCAGCAGTTCATCGCGCAGCTCGCAGATCATCCCTGGTTCAACGTGGCGTGGCTCGGCGCCAGCGAGCGCTCCGCGGGCAAACGCTACGACGAAGCCACGGCGTGGCGTCTTCCGACCGCGCTCCCACCGACGATCGGGCGTTTGCCGGTCGAACTGGCGAGGCCCGGATCCGCCCCGAGGCTGATGTTTTCGGCGCTCGATGCCGCAGCCGCGACCGATCTCGAGCGCGCGTTTGCCGCTGAGGGCCACCTGGTCGTCAGCAACGCGCGCGCGTTCCGGATGGAGGCCGACGTTCCACTCCTCGTCCCCGAGATCAACGCCGATCATCTGGCGGTCGCGGATCGCCAGGCCGTATCGCGTGGCTGGCGCGGCCGGCTCGTGACCAATCCAAACTGTTCGACCGTCGTGCTGACGATGGCGTTGGCGCCGCTCAAGCGGTTCGGAATCCGGCAGGTGATCGTCACGACAATGCAGGCAATTTCCGGCGCAGGTTATCCCGGCGTCGCGTCCTGGGACATCCTCGGAAACGTCATCCCGTTCATCGACGGCGAAGAAGGCAAGATCGAGACGGAGACGCGAAAGATTCTCGGGACAATGACCGAGCGCGGCATCGAATTCCACGACGCGGTGATCAGCGCGCAGACGACGCGCGTGCCCGTCCATCACGGGCACACGGAATCGATCAGCGTCGCGCTGGCCGAACGCCCGTCGCCCGAAGCCATCATCGAAAGCTGGACGTCGTTTCGCGGTCGGCCGCAGGAATTGGCGCTGCCCTCTGCGCCGCCGCAGCCCGTGCTGTATCTGGACGAAGCCAACCGCCCGCAGCCGCTGCTCGACGCGTCGCGCGGCCGCGGCATGACCGTCACCGTCGGGCGGCTGCGCCGGTGTTCCGTGCTCGACTTCAAGTTCATCGCGCTCGGGCACAATACAATTCGCGGCGCCGCGGGCGCAGCCGTGCTGAACGCCGAGCTGATGCACCACGAAGGATTGATTTGACGATCCGTCCAACGCGGCTCGCGGTCCTACCGCTGATCCTGGGCGCGTGCACCTTCGGTGCGGCTCCGAGCGCGGCCCCGGCGTTTTCGTCGGTCGTGATCCCTGCCGGCGGCGATCCCGACGTGGTTGCGGTAGCCGACGTCGATCGCAACGGGACGACCGACCTGATCGCCGCGAATCCCGACGGCGGAACCATCACGGTACTGCTCGGGGACGGCCGGCGACACTTCCGCGCGGCCGCCGGATCGCCATTCCCCGCGGGGCATCTGCCGAGCGGCATCGGCCTCGGCGATTTCAACGGCGACGGCAACCTCGATCTCGTGATCGCCAATCACCAGACGCCCTACGTAACGCTGCTCCTCGGCGACGGCACGGGCGGATTTCGTCCCGCGCCGAGTTCGCCGTTCACCACCACGTCGAATCCGCATCCGCACGGTGTGGCCGTCGGCCATTTCTGCGGGCCAGACACGCCGCTGGATGTGGTGGTCGACAGCTGGGGCAGCGAGCAGGTCGAGCTGCTGATTGGCGACGGGCACGGCAACTTGACGAATGGACCGATGTTCGCGGCGGGGCCCGGCTCCGACACGCCAATCGATTCGGCGGATTTCAACAACGACGGCACGCCAGACCTCGTCATGCCCGACACGGCGATCGGACGCTGGAACTCGAACCGGCTCTCGCTGCTGCTCGCGGATGGGAAATGTGGATTTCACCCGGCGTCCGGATCGCCGTTCGCCGCCGGCGCCGTTCCGTGGGCTGCCGCCGTCGGGCGACTCGGTGACGACGCCAACGAGGATGTTGTCGTGGTTCCGTACGGTCCGCAGGTCCATGACGCCAGGCAGATCTCGGCCACGGTGCTGCGCGGCGACGGCAAAGGCGGCTTGGCGCCCGTGCCCGGATCACCGTTTCCGCTGCTGGGATGCACGAATCCGCGGCGTCCTGCGATCGGCGATGTCGATGGCGACGGCATCGGCGATTTTGTCGTCGCGTGCGCGCACAGCGAGAACATCCTGCTGTTTCACGGGCACAAGGGAGACGCGTTCGACGAGAGCTCGATCCCGGTGTCGACGGGCCGACCTGGCGACGCCGTCGCCGAGCGCGGAGTCCTGATCGCGCCGATCGCTGGAGCCGGCAACGACATCATCGTGACGAACGGGTCGGCCGGGACGATCACGCTGATGTACGTCCGCTGAGCGGCCCCGGTATACTTTGCGGGCTTCACGCAGTCTTGGGACCGGTAGCGATGCTGAAACGAGCCTCCGGAGTCGTTTTGACCGTCATCGTCGTCGGATGTGCCGGTAGTAACAGCAGTCCTACAGCGCCGTCACCAATACAGGCCACAACAGCATTCAATCTGACGGGACAGGTGACAGATAGCATCACGGGCACCACAATATCCGGTGCGACCGTTTCCATTGCTGATGGTCCAAATGCTGGAAGGCTCGCAACGACAGATGCGTTGGGGAACTACAGTCTTACGAGCTTGCAGCAATCCAGCTTTACCGTCAGCGCGTCAGCGTCCAACTACACCTCGCAGTCGAAGGGCGTGACCCTTACGTCCAACGAAATGTTGACCTTCCAATTGACCGGGGTCTCCGGGTTGACGTATGACAACATTTCGATTCCGCGGAACACGCCATTGTCTGACATGAAAATACAATGGCGACCGTCCTCAGTACTATTCGTCGATGGAACGACCATCGGTGACAGCTCGGAGTAGGAAATCGGAGGACCTCATTCTACGCGGGGCGGATTAAGGGGGGCAGGTCACAGGGTAGATGGTTCCCGTGTTAAGACCCGCGCGGACTCTGGAGACCTGCTTAACGCCGGCGGCGGTCTCGTACCCATGCGAGCGGCCGCGAGCGTCCGGACGCACATGTAGCATCTGCTTGCAAGACACGGCAGCCATCTCACTTAAACACACAAATACGGACGCTCCCGAAGCCGACGGTTGTCAAAAGACTTGGACACAATCGGTCCAGACACGTTGATCCTCTTCACATCTATGAGGCGAGCCGAAGTACGGCGTAGTGGAATACTCCCGCGGTCACGATTCGTATCCAATCCCTACAACGGGTGTAGTGAGACCAAACTACAAAAAGGTCATCTGACATCTTTCTTTCATAC
>JBOGIZ010000716.1:0-4545 GCA_050747805.1 Vicinamibacterales bacterium
GGTCGGCCGTCCGCTCGACCGCGCGATCGCCACGATGAAGGGCGCAGTGCTCGAGGGCATTGTGTTCCGGCACCCGCTCTACGATCGCGACTCGGTTGGCGTGCTGGGCACCTACGTGACGCTCGAAGCAGGCACCGGCGCGGTCCACACGGCGCCGGGCCACGGCGCGGAAGACTTCCTGACCGGTGTGAAGTACGGGCTCGACATCTACGCGCCGGTCGGACCCGGAGGTCATTTCCTCGAAACCGTTGAGCTCTTCGGCGGACAGCGAGTGTTCGACGCGAACCCGAATATCGAGGAGGCGCTCAAAGCACGTGGACGACTGTGGCACCGCGAGCCCTTCGCACATCAGTACCCGCACTGCTGGCGCTGCCACAATCCGGTGATCTTTCTCGCGACGTCGCAATGGTTCATCCGCATGGACGGTGAGCCCGCGATCGCGTGCGCGGATGGCGAAATGCGGACGCTGCGCGGCGCGGCGCAGCACGCCATCGACACGCTCGTGACGTGGATTCCGACCTGGGGACGAGACCGCATCTTCAACATGGTGTCGAACCGCCCCGACTGGTGCATTTCGCGCCAGCGCGTGTGGGGTGTGCCGATCCCGGCTGTGGACTGCGCGGCATGCGGCGAGGCGATCCTGACGCCGGAGCTGGTCCAGAAAACCGCCGCCGTCTTCGAAACCTACGGCGCGGACGCCTGGTACGAGCGACCCACGGAGGAATTCATTCCTGACGGGCTCGCGTGTCCGTCGTGCGGCGGCACGGCGTTCGAACGCGAACGCGACATCCTCGACGTCTGGTTCGACTCCGGGTCGAGCCACGAGGCCGTGCTCGCGCGAACGCCAGAACTCGGCTGGCCGGCGGACATGTATCTCGAGGGTAGCGATCAGCATCGCGGCTGGTTTCAGAGTTCGCTGCTCATCGCACTCGGGACGCGCGGACGACCGCCCTTTCGAGAAGTGCTGACGCACGGCTTCCTCATCGACGTCGACGGACGCAAGATGTCGAAGTCGCTCGGCAACGTGATTTCTCCGCAGGAGGTCATCAAGGAAAGCGGCGCCGAGATCCTGCGGCTGTGGGTCGCGATGAGCGATTACAGTGAAGAGCTGCGCGTCGGAAAGCAGATCCTCGCGCGGGTTGTCGAGGCGTATCGAAAGTTCCGGAATACACTGCGATTTCTCGTCTCGAACCTGTACGATTTTGAAGCCGCCGACCAGCTCCCGTACGAGCGGCTGCAAGAAGTCGATCGGTACATTCTTTCGCGTTACGTGGAGGTCGGCGGCGCCGCCGTCCGGGCGTACGATCGATACGACTATCCGGCGATCTTCCAGAGCTTGAATCAATTTCTCACAGTTGACCTCAGCGCGTTTTATGCCGACGTGTCCAAGGATCATCTGTATACGTTCGCCGCCGGGTCGATCGAGCGCCGTTCGGCCCAGACAACGATGTTCATGATCGCGGACGGCCTCGCGAGGCTCCTCGCCCCGATACTTCCTGTCACGGCCGACGAGCTCTGGCGGCACCTGCCGTCTCGTGTGGAAGCCTCGGTACATCTCGCCGACTTTCCGGCCGATCTCGAGCCGGTGCGCGACGAGGCGCTCAATTCGCGCTGGAGGCGTCTGCTGTCGATCCGCGACGACGTGAATCGGGCGCTCGAAACGGCGCGCCAGGCGAAGGAGATCGGCACGTCGCTCGGCGCGAGCGTGTCGCTCGCGGCCGGCGGCCCCGACGGAGATCTGCTGCGGCGCTACGCGAACGAGCTGCCGATGCTCTTCATCGTCTCGCACGTGTCGCTGACGCCAGGCGACCGCGACGGCGTGACCGTAACGGTCTCGCGCGCAGACGGCGACAAATGCGAGCGGTGCTGGCGCGTGGTGCCGGACGTCGCTCGAGACGGCGAATTCCAGGGACTCTGCGGCCGGTGTGTGAACGCGCTGGCGGCCGAGGCTCCAAAGGCGGCCCAGTCGTGAACAGTCAGGATTCCCCTTCCGAAATCGCTCCAGCACAGCCCGTCGCGGCCGCTCATCCGCTCATCCGCGGTGCCGAGCTCGCCACGGTTGCGCTGGTGATCGCCGTGGACCAGTTCACGAAATTTCTCGTGCGCTCCTCGATTCCCTTGTACGCGAAGCGCTCGGTGATACCCCGGCTGCTCGACATCACGCATGTGCAGAACACCGGGGCGGCCTTCGGGCTGTTGAATGCGTCGGCGTTTCCATACAAATCGGCGCTGATGATCGTCGTCGCGACGCTGGCGCTCGTGGCGATTTCGCTGTACGCGCGGCAGCTCGGCCATGACGAGCGGCTCTCACGTTACGGTCTCGCGCTGATTCTGGGCGGGGCGTTCGGCAACCTCATCGATCGCGCGGTCTCCGGCTACGTTATCGATTTCGTGGACGTCTATTGGGGCGAAGCCCACTTCTGGGCCTTCAATGTCGCCGACGCCGCAATTACGATCGGGGCCATTCTCGTCCTCCTCGACATGATCGGCTTCGGTCGACGTCATGCAGCCCCTTCCGCGTGAGGTCGAGGTCGGGGTGGATGACGAGGGCGCGCGGCTCGATGCCTTTCTGACGAGCGCGCTGCCCGATCGCTCCCGCTCGCAGATCCAGAAACTGATTAAGGATGGCCACGTCAGCGGGCCGGTCGCCGCGCTGCGGTCGAGCACGCCCGTGCGCGCCGGACAGCGTTTCACGATCGTGCTGCCGGAGCCGGAGCCCGCTCGGGCTGCGCCGGAAGACATTCCGCTCGACGTGCGGTTCGAGGATGCCGACCTCGTCGTGCTCGACAAGGCCGCCGGCATGGTCGTCCATCCGGGAGCGGGACACGCCGGCGGCACGCTGGTCAACGCACTGCTCCATCATGTCGACGACCTGAGCGGCATCGGCGGCGAGCTTCGACCGGGCATCGTGCACCGGCTCGACCGCGGCACGTCCGGACTGATGGTTGTCGCGAAAAACGACGAGGCGCATCAGGAGCTCGCGCGGCAGTTCGAGGATCGCGAGGTGGAGAAGGAATACATCGCGCTCGTTTGGGGCGTCGTGCAGGCGGGACGCCGGATCGACGCGCCCATCGGCCGCGATCCCGGCGATCGGCAGAAGATGTCCACACGGGCGCGGCGGGCGCGGAGCGCGGTGACACGGGTCGTGAAGTCGGAACACCTCAAGGGCGTGTCGCTGGTGCGCGTCGCGATCGCAACGGGGCGCACGCATCAGATCCGGGTGCACCTCAGCGCGATCGGACATCCGATCGTGGGCGATCCCACGTACGGCGGCGTCCACCGGCGCGTGCCCAACGATTTGCGCCCCGTGCAGCGCCTCGAGCGTCCGTTCCTGCACGCCGCGCACCTCGCGTTCGCGCACCCGGCGGACGGCCGCCGCATGGAATTCGATTCCCCGCTGCCGCCGGACCTCGCGACCGTGCTCGACGACATCCGCGAGCGTCAGACGGACGAACCAGGCTTGTGAGGACCGATGTCTGACGCCGAACGCCTCGAATCATCGACCGTATTCACCGGGAAAGTGTTCTCGATCGAGCGCGATCGCGTGCGCATGCCAAATGGACGCGCCGTCACCCTCGACGTCGTGCGTCATCCGCAATCGGTCGTGCTCGTACCCGTGCCAGAACCTGGACAGGTCGTGCTGGTGAAACAGTACCGCTACGCGGTGAACGCATTCCTGTGGGAGCTGCCAGCCGGGAGCGTCGACGAGGGTGAAACGCCGGAGCACGCGGCCATCCGGGAATGCCACGAGGAGATCGGCCAGGTACCGGCCACCGTCATGCGGCTGGCTGCGCTCTACCCGACGCCAGGGTATTGCGACGAAGAGATGATCTACTTCCGCGTGTCCGGCCTCGAGCAACCGACGCAAGCCGCCGCACTCGACGAAGACGAGGACATCGAAGTCCAAACCTTCGAGCTGCGCGACGCGCGCGAGATGGTCCGGCGCGGCGAGATCGTCGACATGAAGACGATCGTTGGTCTCGGGCTGCTGTAAGGCGGACAGCCGACAGCGGGGATGCGTTACACGATCATGGCTTCAATGGTCGCGACGTGGATGTCCACGGTATCGCGCACGTCGGCTGCATAGCCGCCGGCGAGCACCGCCACGAGGGGGACGCCGGCGCCACGTGCGGCAGCGAACACGAGACGATCGCGCTCGGCCAGCCCGGCCTTCGACACGGCGAGGCCGCCGAGGCGGTCACCTGCATAGGGATCCGCGCCGGCGAGATACACGATGAGCTCGGGCCGGTGCGCCAGCACGCGCGGGATCGCGGACGCGACCGCGTCGAGGTAGCGTCGATCGTCCGCGCCGTCCTCGAGACCCACGTCGAGATCGCTCGCCGGCTTGAACAGCGGGTAATTGAGCTGCTGGTGGATCGAGAACGTGAACACGTCCGCATCCCGCTCAAAGATCATCGCGGTCCCGTTTCCATGGTGCACGTCGCAGTCAACTACGGCGGCGCGCCGGATGGCGCGGGTCCTCCGGATGGACGACGACTGGAGCACACGGATCGCGACGGCGACATCGTTCAACGGGCAGAAGCC
>JBOGIZ010000717.1:0-9111 GCA_050747805.1 Vicinamibacterales bacterium
CGCCCGCGCCCGCCTGCCGCCGCCGCGCCAGCGCCGCCGCCGCGGCCAGGCTGAAACACCGTCGTTCCGCCGTCACGCGACATCGTGAAGCCGACCGAGGGGAAGTACAGCAGATTCTCGTCGTCGGGCGACACCGCCAGACGCGTGTAGTACGGCGCGCGCTCGGCGGGCATATGGGATTGATTCACGAGCTGCCACGTCTCGCCGCGATCGTTCGATCGGTAGAGACCGGGCGCGGGCGCGTCCTGCACGAGCGCGTAGACGCGACTGGGATTGTTCGGCGCCACGGCGACGGCGATCTTGCCGAGCGCATGGTCCGCCGCGGGCAGACCGTGTCCGGTGATCTTGTTCCACGTCGCGCCGCCGTCGCGCGTGATGTAGACGCCGCTCCCGGGACCGCCGCTGTTCAGGTTGTCGCGGTGAATGATCAGCTGCCACATGCCCGCGTACAGCGTTTTCGCGTCGCGTGGATCCATGGCGAGATCCGAGCAGCCGGTGTTCTCGTCGACCGCGAGGACCTGCTTCCAGGTCGCGCCGCCGTCGGTCGTGTGAAAGACGCCGCGCTCCTTCTGCTGGCGATGCGCCTGGCCAATCGCGCACACATACACATTGTCCGCATTGGCGGGATCGATCACGATGCGCGCGATGCGCCCGGTGGCGTCGAGGCCCATGTGCTGCCACGTGCGGCCCGCGTCGGCCGACTTGTACACGCCGTCTCCGAGCGTGTAGTACGGCCGAATCATCCACGGTTCACCCGTGCCGGCCCACACCGTGTCGTGCGCCGAGGGGGCGACGGCGAGCGCGCCAATCGCGGACACGTCTTCTTTGTCGAAGATCGGTTCCCACCGGATGCCGGCGTCGGTGGTCTTCCAGACGCCGCCGTCGGCCGCGCCGACGTAGACCGTCATCGGATCGCCGGGGACGCCCGCGATCGAGGCGACGCGATTGCCTTCGGGGCCCAGCGCCCGGAAGTGCAGCCAGCCGAGGCCGTTTGGCCCTCCATCGGCCGGCCCGGCGAATCCGCCGCGACCGCCCTGCGCATGGGCACTGGTGCTGACGAGGACGAGTGTGAAACAGGCGGTGAGAATATGACGCATCGCGGCTCCTGGGCACGAGAGTCTGCACCCTGTCGTCGATGCCGTCAAGGGAACGGTTGCGCGGAACGGTTGCGCGGTGGGGGTAAAATGCCGGTTTTCGCTATGGGCGAGTCCCCCGTCAAACGCCGCTTCACAGATGCGCTCGACGCGCTCATCGATCAGGTCCGGCAGGATCGGACGATTCTCGCCGCGCTGCTCTGCGGCAGTCTGTCGCACGACAAGGTGTGGGAGAAGTCCGACATCGACCTCGTCCTGGTGACGGTCGACGACAAGGCCCTGACCGACCGCGGCGTGTCGCTCAACGCCGACGGCGTCAACATCCACGCGATCCTCATGCCGCGCACGGAGTTCCGCAAGACAGTCGAGGGATCGACGCGGAACTCCTTCGCGCACTCATTCCTCGCGAAGGGGCGCCTCCTCTACTCGCACGACCCGACGCTCGCGGATCTGTGCGGCCGGCTTCAGGCGATCGGCGCGCGGGATACGGAGCTGCAGCTGCTGCGCGCGGCGACCAACGCGCTCCCGCCAGTCTACAAAGCGCGCAAATGGCTCGCGACGCGCAAGGATCTCGATTACACCGCGCTCTGGATTCTGTACGCGGCGACGCCGCTCGCGCAGGTCGAAGTGTTCAGCCGCCGGCTGCTCGCCGACCGCGAGGTCATTCCGCAGGCGCTCGCCCTCAACCCGTCGTTCTTCACGACCATCTACGCGGACCTGTTGAACACGCCCAAGACGGCCAAGGCCGTCGAGAACGCGTTGGCGGCTGTCGAGGCGTACCTCGCGGAACACGCGCCGCGCGCCTTCGCACCGATCCTCGAGTACCTCCGCGAGATCGGCGAGGCGAGATCGTGCCGGGAGATCGAAGACCACTTCACGCGCAACTTCGGCGTGTCCGGCGTCACGACCGCGTGCGAATACCTGGCCGACGAAGGCCTCATCGGCAAGGTCTCCGCGCCGCTTCGGTTGACGAAGCACAGCACCGTCGCCGTCCAGGAACTCGCCTTCTTTTCGACGGAGCCTCCGACCAATGGCTTCTAAACGCCGCGCGCGCACGACGATCGCGGTCCAGGGCGCGCGCGTCCACAACCTGAAGAACATCTCGGTCGAGATCCCGCGCGACAGCCTCGTCGTCTTCACCGGTCTGTCCGGTTCCGGCAAGTCGAGCCTCGCGTTCGACACGATCTACGCCGAGGGAAAGCGCCGCTACCTGGAATCGCTCTCGAGCTTCGCCAAGCGTTTCGTGTCGCACGTCGCCAAGCCGGACGTGGACTACGTGTTCGGGCTCTCGCCCGTCATCTCGATCGAGCAGAAGTCGGTCTCGAGCAACCCGCGTTCAACCGTGGGGACGATGACGGACATCGCGAGCTATTTGAATCTGCTCTACGCGACCGTCGGCGAGGCACACTGTCCGCGCACCGGCGAGCCCGTGCCGGGCCGGTCGTCCAGCCAGATCCTCGAGGCGATCCTGTCGCTCCCCGAGGGCGCCGAGATCGAGCTGCGTGCGCCGGTGTTCAAGGTGTACGGCGAAGATCTGGACTTCGTCCTGACGGAAATCCGCAAGCAGGGCGTCCGCCGCCTGATCGTCGACGGCCGTCCGATCGACATCTCGGAGGAGGTCGCGCTCGACGAGGACGCGATCTGCGACATGGACGCCGTCGTCGATCGCTTCGTCGTCGGGCGGCAGCACGAGAAGGCGATCAAAGCGGGAATCGCCGCGACGCTCCTGGTGGGCGACGGTCTGCTGCAGGTGCACGTCGGCAAAGGCGCGTCGAAGGCGGAGGCGGCGAGGCTGTACGCGACCTGCTGCGCCACGCACCATTTCGTGTACGGCGACATCGCGCCTGAGTTCTTCATGTTCAACAATCCCGAGAGCGCGTGCCGGACGTGCGGCGGCCTCGGAGTGGACAAGCTGACGCACCCGGACCTCTTGATCCCCGACCCGAAGCGCAGCATCCTCGGCGGCTGCTTCGTGCGCGAGGCGTTCCGCTACAACCCCGACACGTGGGACGGCCGGATGATGTACAGCCTCTCGCTCGCGCTCGACTTCCCGCTCGACGCGCCGTGGAGGCAACTGCCGGCAAAGACCCGGGATGCAATTCTGTTCGGCGTCGAGAACAAGTTCCCCGTGCGCACGCCGCCTGATGCGAAGGTCAGGCGCGACGCCCACGAGGGCAAGGAGATCGGCTTCCACGGCATCGCCCGGCGCATCGAGCGGTGGTATCGCCGCTACCGTCAGCGCGGCGAGGCGAACTCGCGGATGGAGGCGTGGCTCGACAAGGTCATGGTCGAGCGGACGTGTCCGGACTGCAACGGCTCGCGCCTGCGCGCGACACGCCTGCTCTTCACCGTCTCGGGCAAGAGCATCTACGAGCTCGGACAACTGCACTTCGACGAATTGCACGCGCTCCTCGGCACGATCAAACCGGCGGGACGCGGCGCGGACGCCGGACGCCAGGTGCTCAGGGAGATCCGCAACCGACTCGAGCTGCTGCTGGGCATCGGACTCGACTATCTGAGCTTCAACCGCCGGTCGGGAACGCTCTCGGGCGGAGAGTCCCAGCGCATTCGACTGTCCACGCAGATCGGTTCGGGCCTGATGGGGATGCTCTATGTGCTCGACGAGCCGAGCATCGGGCTCCATCCGAAAGACAACGTGAAGATGATCGCGACGATCGAGCGGCTGCGCGACATCGGCAACACCGTCCTCGTCGTCGAGCACGACGAAGACACGATCCGCGCCGCCGATCACATCGTCGAGATGGGGCCAGGGCCAGGCGTCCACGGCGGCGAAGTCGTCGTGCAGGGAACGATCGACGACGTGTTGAAGTGCGGGCGCTCGCCGACGGGTCAGTTCCTCTCGGGGCGGCGATCGATTCCAACGCCGTCGCGAAGGCGGCCCGGCAACGGACGGTCGGTCGTCATTCGTGGCGCGCGGGAAAACAATCTCAAGTCGATCGACGTCGAATTCCCACTCGGGCAACTGATCGCGATCACGGGCGCGTCGGGCTCGGGCAAGAGCACGCTTGTGAAAGAGATTCTCTACAAGGTGCTCTGGAAGGTGCTCGTGGACACGCGCACGCTCCCGGGCCAGCACGATCGCGTGGAAGGCGTCGAGCACGTGCACAAGGTCGTCAACATCGACCAGTCGCCGATTGGCCGCAACAGCCGCTCGAATCCGGCCACCTACATCGGGTTCTACGATACGATTCGCGACCTCTTCACGCAGGCGCCGCTCTCGATCGAGCGCGACTACAAACCGGGCCGCTTCAGCTTCAACGTCAAAGGCGGACGCTGCGAGGAATGCCAGGGCGAGGGCGTCATCACGACGCAGCTCTATTTCATGCCGGACGTGGAAGTCACGTGCGGCGCATGCAAAGGCGCGCGGTTTAATAATGAAACGCTCGAGGTCACCCTGCGCGGCAAGACGATCGACGACGTGTTGAACATGTCTGTCGAGGAGGGTGTGGGCTTCTTCGCCGGAGAGCCGGCCGTGGGCCGCAAGATCCAGGTCCTCGCCGAGCTTGGCCTCGGCTACCTCACGCTGGGCCAATCGTCGACGACACTGTCAGGCGGCGAGGCGCAGCGGATCAAGATCGCGACTGAGCTCTCGGCACTCCAAGGCTCGAAACACACGCTTTACATCCTCGACGAGCCGACGACGGGACTCCACCTGGCCGACGTCGAGCGGCTGCTTGCCGCGCTCACCCGGCTCGTCGACGCCGGCCATACTGTGCTCGTCATCGAGCACCATCTCGACGTCATCAAGACGGCGGATCACGTGATCGATCTCGGTCCCGAAGGCGGGCACGCCGGCGGCGAGGTCGTGGCGATCGGGACGCCGGAGCAGATCGCGGCGTGCAAGGCGTCGTACACGGGACGCTTCCTGAAGAAGCATCTCTGAGTCCTAGCCAAGCAACTCCCCGGGAGCGCACGCCGACAGCGATTCAGCCACGTCTGCTCTCACGCTGACCAAAGTCATCCTGCAAGACGAGTTCCTACAAGGTTCCGAAGACTTCTAAACCTCACGAAAAAATCTGATTTGGTACTGCGGGTTCTGCGATATGGTTCGCCGGTTAGTTCAACGGAACAAGATCGCTGCGAGGGGATTCGTCGGGGCAGCCGTCCGAGCTTCGGACAGCCGTCCGCGGCGGCCGCTGCTACTTTGGAGGATGTGATGAAGAAAATCGCTGCCTTCGGTTCGCTGCTTCTGTTGTTGCCCGCGCTGAGCGCAAACGCATCGCCCATCGGGCCGGTCTATCCGCCACCTGGCGGCGTGACCACCACGTCGGATGGTGGAAGTTCCGGCGCAACCGGCGGCGTGACATTCACCTACACTGGCCTGGATCCAATCCTCGGAGGCTACTCCGATCTGTGGTTCGGGCCGTTCGATATTTTCGCCCCGCTGACGAGCAATTCGCGTGGTGGCGCCGAACAGGCGATCACGTCGGCTCCGTTTATCAGCGGGAACACGGCGACATGGACCGCGGCGTCGCCTTGGTCGATCGAGACGAGCAGCGGCACGCAGCACTTGGCAGTCCAGTTCGAGATGAGTGCGTTCGACACATCACACAACCCCGTCGATCTCGTCGCCGCTAGTTCAATCCCTGGTCTGACGGGCTCCGCGGGTGCCGTGCTGCCCATCACGGATTCCCTGCTCACCTCTGGCTTCGAAATCAACTTCGGCTTCCAGCTGGGCGACGGAGAGGGAGTGGACACGTATTTCAACTCGCTTTCCGGAACGGCGTGCTCGGCTTGCGTCGACTCGGACTTCAGCGGTGGATTCTGGTATGACGCAAGCACCCCTCCCGTTCCCGAACCTGGGTCAATACTGCTCATGGGCACCGGGTTGCTCGCGGGCGTCGAGAGGATTCGTCGTCGGTCCCGGGCCTGAGCCTGGTCACTCCTCGGTCCACCTGGCCCGCGCCGGCCGGGTGGATTTCAGGGATCGAACCGCGGGACCATGTATCGACCTGGGACTGGCAGGGGCCACGCCGGCGCTGAAATCGTCGCGACCGGCGCGGCCCGAGCAGATCGCGGCGTGCAAGGCGTCGTACACGGGACGCTTCCTGAAGAAGCGCCTCTGACGCGATCGCGTGCGCAGTGCGTCCCGTCAGAGCTCCGAGCTCATTCGCCTAAAGTGGACAGCAGTTCAGGGTCAGAGCGACGGCGCGATAGGCCTTCCCCAGATGCGCGTGATTAGAAGCTGAATCTGGCGCCAAGTCTCGCGATTCTCGGGCCCATGATTTCCAGAGTCTGATTGAGGCCGGCGGGACCGGTCCGTCTCACGTCGTATTGCTTGCCGAGCGGGGTGGCCGCATTGAGCAGGTTGAACACGTCGAGGTCCAGAGCCAGCGTGCCTTTCCACACTGCCAGCGTCTTTTCCACGCGTCCATCGAGCTCCTGGTAGGCCCGTAACCGAAACTTCCCGGCATCGCTCACGAGCAGAACACTCTTGAAAGGGGTGAAGACGCCGCCGGTCGGCACATCACTGCGGTAGTACGGCTCGGCGTAGCCCTGGCGCAGCAGCCAGTTGAAAGCTACGTCCACTCCGCGCGGCCCCTGCCACATGCCATTTCCGGTGACCTGGTAGTGCGGCAGCACCATGTAGATGGTGCTCTGCCCGCTGCCCGCGGCGTCTGTCACGACCTGGCCGCCGTTGAGGCGCGGACTGGAAACGGTGGGGGTCGGATCCTGCCGCGGGTTGGCACCGCTGAAGTACTCGCGATCGTCGTTGGTCGAGAATCCGACGCGCGCCATCCACCGATGGGCGAGCGGCTTGGTCGCGCTGAGTTCGAGACCGAGATAGCGTGTGTGGTAACCCGGGTGCACTTCGTAAATCGCGCTCGGGAGGTCGAAGTCCAAAGAGTTCTGAAGACCAGCGTAGAACGGGACGCTGTAGTTGCCGAGAAAGGTGACGTCGTTCACGGAGCCGCATGGTCCGGCCGTTGCCGGGACGCAGGTCCCGGTCTGGACGTAGGTCGGGTACGTCTGTGCGTTCCAGTCGTAGTCGTAGTAGTAGCGATAGGTGAATGTGCCGCTGACGCCGAAGTTCGGCATCAGTTCGTGATCCATCCCGACCTGGATTTCCTGCGCGAGCGGCGTTTTGTAGCTCCCGATCTGATTCTCCCCGATCGCATTCACCTCGCCTCCAATCGGCAGCGTGTAGGTCGAAGGAAAACCGAACTCGTCGGGGTCCGCCAGGTGGTTGCCATTCGCATCGATCACGAAGTAGCTGCTGTTGGATGACTCCGTCGGCGAGATCACTTGCGCGGCTGTCGCGCTCAGCTGCGAGGGGAACATGGAGTAGGTCGCGCGCGCGATCGTGGTGTGGCTCTTGTTGAGCGCATAGGTGACGCCGACGCGTGGCGTGAGGGCCTTCCAGACGATGGCGTCGTGCACCGGCTTGGCGGTCACGCTGAGGAACGCGCCGGGAAAGAGGTTGGCGGCCATCGAGGCCGCATCAAGGGAGCTGGCCTGACGGTCCCACCGTGCGCCGAAACTGACGGTGAGCCGATCGCGCGACCACGTGTCGCCGACATACGCGTCGACGTACTGGCCGCTGGTCAAGACCGAGGTGTTTTGCGTGACCTCGGCGAGCAACTCAGGGTAGCCGTTCCAGTGGGTCACGATTCCGTTCCCTGGATACGTGTTGTCCGTCCGGACGTCCGCCTTCCGCCACGCCATGCCGAACTTCACCTCGTGGCGGCCATGGAAGAGATTGCCGTCGGCCGACGCCGTGTCCTCCGGTCGACTGTAGACGCTGAGGAGTTCAGACCCGTGGTTGACGCCTGAGTCGTCGACGTACCAGTTGGCATTGAGGCCGCCCTCCGGAGTCAGCGTGAAGGCTTCGGCGACATGGGCCGCTCGGGCGGCAAGGAACAGCCGGCCGCCCAGGCTAAGATCCACCTCGCCCTTGTACAGCATGGTCGGTCCGGTCTGATCCCACGTCGTTTCCGGCGGCCGGGTCGGACTCGCGCCACGGCCTTCTTCGCTCTTGTGTCCGCGGAAAAAGGTGAAGTCGCCGCGGATATCTTTCCAGATGTTGCCGTCGATCTTCAGCGCGTCGTTCTGGAAGTCCGTTCGATCGTGCGCACCGGCCAGACCCAGGATGTCGATGTGCGTCTTTCCCGCTGAGCCCCAGGCCCACAGCCGGTGTCTGAGGATCGGACCGCCGAGTTCGAGACCGAAATCATCGTAGAGATGCGTGCGGTCGCCTTCGCCGCTGTCGCCGCCGATCGTCGCTGCAAGCGCGGGCGTCATGTTGGTGGACTCGAGTCCGTCGTTTTCGAAATAGATGCGCGTACTTCCGTGCGGCACATCGGCGCCGCTTTTGAGAATCAGGTTCGTCTGCACACCGGGCGTGGCGTTCTTCAGGTCCGCGCCGCCGGTGGTCACGCTGATTTCCTGAAACTGATCGAAATCAAAGTAGGTCGGCGTCGTACCCGTCGCTGACAGGTCGGTGACCGGAATGCCGTCGATGCTCCACGAGTTGTCGGCGCTCGACGCACCCTTGGCCAGAAAGGTCGACTGATCTCCCGATTCAGCGCCGCCGACATTGGCGCGATCGACGATCACACCGGGAACCGTCTGGAGCATCACCCACGGATCGCGGGCGCTCGGAATGTCCTGCAGCTCTTCCACGTCCAGGTTTGTGGTCGTCGTGACGTTTCCGATCGCAACGCTTGGCGCGCCGCTGGCAACGTGAACCTGGGTTGCCACGCCCTCGGTCCACATCGAGATAGAAAGGGCGACAGTCTGACCGGCCGTAACGGGCACGTGGCGATTCAGATAGTCGCTGAGTCCCGCGTGCTTGGCGACAACGGTATAGCTGCCCGGCGCAAGGTTGAGAAAGTGAACCTGCCCCAGCGCGTCAGTCACGGCGGACGCATACTGCGGGCCGGCGATGTCCATCGTCACCCCCGAGAGCAGCGCGCCGGACGTATCACGGACGGTAGCGTCGATGCGGCCCGTCGCGACCTGGGCCATTGAGGGTGCGGCTAACAGCGCTGACAAG
>JBOGIZ010000718.1:0-9448 GCA_050747805.1 Vicinamibacterales bacterium
GAAATGCGCGGGCGCCTCGAAGAAGGCCCCGGGCACGAGCGCCGTCCGGTATTCACGCATGACGCGATCGACGAACGGCGCCGCATCCACCGCGCCGCGGATTTTCGGAAAGACGACGGTTCCCTTCGACGGCACCCATTCGAGATCCGCGCGCGACTTGAGAAAGCTCTCGACCGCGAGCCAGTTTGGCGTGAGGATGCCGCGCGCCCGCGCGAGCAGCCGATCCAGATTCGCGAAGGCCAGCACCGCGAGCCGCTCAGCGACGATCGATCCTGTGCCGTCGACGACGTCGCGCGCGCGTCGGATCCGGTAGGTGAGCGGATCGGACGCGATGGTCCACCCGGCGCGCAGACTCGAGAGGCCGTACGATTTCGTGAGGCTGTTGGTCGTGATGAACACGTCGCCTCGCCGCGCCGCGGGAGGCGCCGTGTCGCCGCTGACGTCCCGGTACACTTCGTCGACCACCACGAACGCGCCGGCTCGCTCGGCGATCCGGCCGACCTCCTCGAGCGCCGCCGCGTCGGCGGCCGCACCGGTGGGATTCTGCGGGTGCGTAAGAACGATCAGTTTCGTGCGAGCCGTCATCGCCTGTCGCACGCGGTCGGGATCGAGCGCGAATCCACTCTCGAACGTCCGGTCGAACCGAGTGGTCCGCGCCGAAAACAGCCGCGCCGCGCCGAGCAGCGGATCGTAGCCAGGCCGTTCGACGAGCACGTCATCGCCCGGATCGAGCAGCGCGGCGTACACCAGAAAGTTCGCGCCGGAGGTGCCGGTGGCGGTCGTGACGTGGCGCGCGTCGACGCCGTACCGTCCGGCGATCGCCTCGATGAGCGGCGCATATCCCGTATCGTTCGCGCCATTCAGGGCGATCGCGTCGCGCGCGCCGGGGAGATCGTCGAGCGTGCAGGCGAGGATGTTGCTGCCGGCGAGATCGTGCTCGGGTTTTGGCCGCGTCTTGGCCCATTCCATGTACGGCGCGTAGTACCGCAGAGCGGGGGTGGCGGCGCTGGTCATTCGACCAGTTTACCCGCGGCGGCCCGCCGTGCGCGCGTACCAGAAATACACGGGGATCCCCAGCGCGATGAGGACAGCCCCCTTGGCTGCGGCCGCCGGCGCCGCGAGAATCACGCTCAGGACGATCGCCGCCGCGACCGCGCTGAACGCGATCTGGACGAACGGATAACCCGGCGCCCGGAACGCGCCGGCGGGCCGGCGTTCGAGGGGATACGAGCGGCGGAACGTCAGGACGGTCACGACGGTCAGGCCGAAGAAAATCCAGTCGGCGAAGACGACGTAATTCGTGAGCTGCTCGTACGTGCCGGTCAGCACGAGGACGCACGACCAGGTCGACTGCACGATGATGGCAAGGCTGGGCGTCTGGAATCGTGGATGGAGCCGCGCCAGCGCGGGTACGAACAACCGGTCGGCCGCCATGGCGTAGTACACACGCGTCGGCGCGAGGATCGACAGGTCCAGAAATCCGAACGTCGAGATCGCGATCGCCCCGCTCACGAACACCTCGCCGAACGAGCCGAACATCCGCCGCGCCGCATCGGCCGCCGGCGCCGTCGTCGACGCGAGCCCGTCGAGTCCGAGCGCCCGCAGATAGACGATGTTCACGGTCACGTAAATCGCCACGACGGCGATCGTTCCAACGATCATCGCGAAGGGCAGATTCTTCTTCGGGTTTTCGATCTCCTCGCCGATGTAGGTCACGTTCTGCCAGCCGCCGTAGGTAAACAGGATGGGGACGAGGGCTGCGCCGAACGCGACGGCCGTCGATCCGCCGGGTTGGGTCGCCGCGCGCGCCGTCGTGAACCAGCCCGGATGGGCCGCCGCGAACATGCCTGCGCCGACGAGAATCGCAAGCGCGGCGACCTTCAGCACCACGAAGACATTCAGCACGCGGCTGCCGGGTTTGACGCCGAGGTAGTTGACGATCGACAGGAGCACAAGCGCGCCGACTGCCAGCGGGACGCGGGCGCCGTCGGGGCCGCCGACCAGGTGGAGCGCGTATGTGGAAAACGTGATCGCGACGGCCGCGATCGCGCCGCTCTCGATCACGAGCAGCAGCGCCCATCCGTACAGGAAGCCGGCCAGCGGATGCAGCCCGTCACGGAGGTACACGTATTGGCCGCCCGCGCTGGAGAAGATGCCGCCAAGCTCGGCGTACGAGAACGCGCCGGCCAGCGCGATCACGCCCCCTGCGGCCCATGCGGCCAGCACCAGCAGCGGCGTGTCGAGGCGCTGGGCGACGAGGTACGGCGTGATGAAGACGCCGGCGCCAATGATGCCGCCGATGACTACCATCGTCGCGTCGAACGGACCGAGTGCGCGCCGAAAGCTCATCCGCGTCCGCAGTATGGCATACCGATCATACTGAGGTGGAGTATTATGAGCGCTCGGCATGACCGATTCGGAGTCCCAGCTCGACTCCGCGACGCGGCAAGCTGTCCTGCGTCACCTGCGGACCATCGAGGAATTCGAGATTCTGCTGCTGCTCGCGCGCGATACGAGCCGCTACTGGAGTCCTGCGGCGGCGGGCGCGGACCTGGGCGTCTCAGAAGATAGCGCCCGCACGGCGCTCGACGCGCTCGCGTCGCGCAATCTTCTCGACGTGCGCATTGGCGAGAGCGTGCTGTATCGTCTGGATCCGACGTCGTCCGCGACCACGCGCGCCGTCGAGCGGATCATCGTGGCGGCTCGCACCCAGCGCACGGCGGTCCTCAGAGCGATTGCGACGGCGGGACGTGCGGTCGGTGATTTCGCCGATGCGTTCAGAATCAGCAAGAGGAGACGCGATGGCTGAAGCCGTCTATCTGCTGTGCGCGGCGACCAGCGTCGTGGCCGCGGCGCTGCTGCTGCGCGCCTGGAGCGAAAACCGCACGCGGCTGCTGCTGTGGAGCAGCATCTGCTTCGTCGGATTGGCGCTGAACAACATCCTGCTGTTCGTCGACCTGATCGTCGTCCCGGCGGTGGACCTGACCGTGTCGCGCAACGTCAGCGCCGCCGCGGCGGTGATCGTGCTGCTGTACGGGCTCGTCTGGGACACGCAGTAGGTCATGACGCCAGTCACGGCTTTTTGGTACGGCGGGATCGCGATGGGCTGCTGGGTGGCGGGCCTGTTCTTTCTCCGGTTCTGGCGCGGGACGCGCGATCGGCTGTTCGCGTTCTTCGCGGCGGCGTTCTGGCTGCTGGCCGCCGAACGCGTCGCGCTCGTCGCCGTCGCGGTCGACGAGAACACGCGGCACTATTTCTTTTTCCTGCGGCTGGCCGCGTTTGTCCTCATCATCATCGGGATCGTGGACAAGAACCGGCACGCATGAGGCCGCCGGACCCGTCGGCGGTCGACCCGCGTTACAATGAGTGTTTCAAGAGGCCATGATGTCCACACACACTCCCACGTCTCCCGCTGAAATGTCTTCGACCGCGACCGCGACAGTGCCGCCGAGCGGCGAGGGCGTCACGCTGCACGCCGCCTTTGCCGGCGTCCGGCGAGTCCCCGCTCCGGTGAACGAGCCCACCAAGTCGTACGCGCCCGGGTCTCCCGAACGCACGGAGCTCAAAGCCCGGCTGAAGAGCATGGCGGCCGAGAAGATCGACATTCCGCTCATCATCGGCGGCCGCGAAATCCGGACCGGCGATCTCCATCACGCCGTCATGCCGCACTCTCACGGTCATGTGCTCGCGGAATTTCATGTTGCCCGGCCCGAACACGTCCAGCAGGCGATCGCCGCAGCGAACGCCGCGCGCCGCGAATGGTCGGCGTGGCCGTGGGAGGATCGCGCCGCCGTTCTGCTGCGCGCTGCCGAACTGCTCGCGACATCTTGGCGCGCGACCATGAACGCGGCCACGATGCTGGGACAGTCGAAAACGGTGTTCCAGTCCGAGATCGACGGCGCCTGCGAAATGATCGACTTCTGGCGCTTCAACACGCACTTCGCGCAAGAGCTGTACAACGAACAGCCGATGAGCAGCGCGGGCGTCTGGAACTCGCTGGAGTATCGCAATCTCGAGGGGTTCATCTACGCGGTCTCGCCGTTCAACTTCACGGCGATCGGCGGCAATCTGACGACCGCACCCGCGCTGCTGGGGAACACCGTCATCTGGAAGCCCTCGCACGCCGCGACGCTCAGTAGCTATTACACCTACAAGGTCCTCGAGGCCGCGGGGCTGCCGCCCGGCGTCATCAATTTCCTGCCGGGCGATCCCGTCATGATCACCAACGCGCTGCTCGATTCGCAGGACTTCGGCGGCATCCATTTCACCGGCAGCACGGCCGTGTTCAACAGCATGTGGAAGAAGGTCGGCGAGAACATGGGCCGCTACCGGACGTATCCGCGTCTGGTCGGCGAGACGGGCGGCAAGGACTTCATCGTCGCGCACCCGTCGGGCGATCCGCAGGAGATCGCCGTCGCAATCGCGCGAGGAGGCTTCGAGTATCAGGGACAGAAGTGCTCGGCGGCGAGCCGCGTGTACGTGCCGCAGTCGCTCTGGAACGAGGTGCGCGACCGCACGATCGGGATCATGCGCGAATTCAAGCAGGGCGACGTGCGCGACTTCCGCAACTTCGTGTCGGCCGTGATCGACAAGAAGTCGTTCACCAAGATCAGCAGCTATCTGGAGGACGCGAAGAAAAACGCGAAGATCCTGCAAGGGGGCGGCGCGAAGGGCGACGACGGCTATTTCATCGAGCCGACGCTCATCCAGACGACCGACCCCGGGTACCGGCTGCTGTGCGAGGAGATTTTCGGGCCCGTGGTGACCACGTACGTCTATCCGGACGGACAGTGGGCCGAAACGCTCGACATCGTCGACAAGACCTCGCCGTACGCGCTGACCGGTTCGATCTTCGCGCGCGATCGCGTGGCGATTCGCGAAGCGATGTCCGGGCTGCGGCACGCCGCTGGGAATTTCTACGTCAACGACAAGCCGACCGGCGCCGTCGTTGGCCAGCAGCCGTTCGGCGGCGCGCGCGGATCCGGCACGGACGACAAGGCGGGCTCGAAGTTGAATCTGGTGCGGTGGGCCAGCGCGCGCACGATCAAGGAAACGCTCGCGCCGGCGCGCGATTACAAGTATCCGTTCATGGCGGAAGAGTAGAGGACCAGGGACCGGGGACAAGGGAACGGGAACGGCGAGCTCCGAGTTTCACGTTCCTGCTGCTCGTGCCTACGGTCATCGGCGCACTCCGCACGCCGCGCTCCGCACCCCGCATCCGCCGTCCGGGTTTGACGACCGGCTCTCCCATAGATTATCTTCCGAAGCATGCCGAAGCGCGGGACGCCGCCGATCCATGAAGACATGCTGCAGGGCACTCTCGATGTGCTCGTGCTGAAGACCCTGGCGCTCGGGCCGGCGCACGGCCACACCATCGCGCACGCGATCGAGCACCGCTCGGAAGATGTTCTTCAGGTCGAGCACGGCTCACTCTATCCAGCGCTCCATCGCCTGGAAGATCGCGGCTGGATTGCGTCGTTCTGGGGCACCTCCGAGAACAACCGCCGCGCGCGCTACTACCGTCTGACCCCGAAAGGGCGCAGGCAGCTGGAACAGCAGACCAACCGCTGGGACGAGCTGGTGCGGGCCGTCAACCGGATCCTGCGGCCTGCGTCTGAGTAGAAGCGCGATGTGTGCCCTGCGCCTCGGCCGCTTCTTCCGCCGCCGGTTCTGGGACGAGGAGCGCGCGCGCGAGCTCGAGGCCTATCTCACGCACGAGATCGACGACAACGTCGCCCGCGGTCTGACGCGCGATGAGGCTCGGGACGCGGCCGTTCGAAAGCTGGGGAACGCGACGCTGGTGCGCGAGGAGATCTACACGATGAACACCATCGGCTGGCTCGACGCGGCCTGGCGCGATCTCCGCTACGGCGCACGCGTCCTCGTTCGCAATCCGGCGTTTGCCCTCGTTACCATCCTCTCGCTCGCGCTCGGCATCGGCGCGAACACCGCGATCTTTCAGCTGATCGACGCGATCGAATTGCGCACGCTCCCGGTCGTGGCGCCGCAACAACTCGTTGAGGTTCGTCCGGAGCAGCTCAGCAGGTGGGGTAGTGCGACCGGTCGGCGATCGATCGCGACCGCCGCGATCTACGAGGCGATCGCTGGCGCCCAACATACGTTCAGCGGCGTCCTCGCCTGGGGCACCGGTCGCTTCGACTTGTCGAGCTCAGGCGAATCGCGTCTCGTCGCTGGTCTCTGGCTGAGTGGCAACTTCTTCAACCTTCTCGGCGTCACGCCGCATGCCGGACGTCTCCTCGCTCCGGGCGACGACATCAAGGGCTGCGGATCGCCTGTCGCGGTCATCAGCTACCCGTTCTGGCAGCGAGAGTACGGCGGTTCGGCAACGGCGGTCGGGTCCACGATTCATCTCAATCGGCATCCCCTCGACATCGTCGGGATCGCGCCCGCCGGGTTTTCCGGAGTCGAAGTGGGACGCAGCTTTGATGTCGCGGTCCCGATCTGCGCCGAACCGATTCTCGAGCCGGATCAGGACGCGGTGGACAAGCGGCATTATTGGTGGCTCGATGTGATCGGTCGCCTTCGGCCGGGCGTGAGCGTCGAGCGGGCCAACGCGGATCTCGCGGCGATATCGGCGCCCGTGTTTCAGGCCAGTCTCGCGCCACAGTTTCCGCCGGAGTACGCCAAGAAATTCCTGGCCATGAAGCTGCGCGGCCTTCCGGCCGCGACGGGCGCCAGCTCTCTCCGCGGCGCGTACCAGCAGCCGCTGTGGATTCTGCTAGCCGTCGCCGGAATCGTCCTGATGATTGCCTGCGCGAATCTGGTAAGCCTCATGCTCGCGCGCGCCACGGCGCGCGAGCGCGAGATCGCCGTCCGTCTCGCCATCGGCGCGTCGCGCGGCCGCATCGTCCGCCAGATGCTCGCCGAGAGCGCACTGATTGCGGCGGTCGGCGCCCTTCTCGGCGTGTTCGTCGCCCAATCACTCAGCCGATTCCTCGTCGCATTCATCAGCACGGGTAGCGATCGGGTGTTCTTCGATCTCGGCTCGGACTGGCGCGTCGCGGCGTTCACGTCCGGCATGGCGATCATGGCGTGTCTGCTCTTCGGCTTGACGCCGGCTGTCCGCGCGACGCGCGACAGCGCCGCCGCCGCGATGAAGGCGGGGGGCCGCGGCTCGACCGATTCGCGCGAGCGATTCGGCCTGCGCCGGCTCCTCGTGGCGTGCCAGGTGGCCTTGTCGATCGTGCTGCTGGTCGGTGGCCTGCTGTTCGTGCGAACAGCCCGGAACCTTGCTGAGGTCGATCCGGGCTTTCGCGCGCGCGATCTGCTGATTGCCGACTTCGACCCAAGAGGCGCGAAAGTGCCGCCAGCGAACCAACCGCAGTTCGAGCGCGATCTGCGCAATCGCATCGCCGCGCTTCCGGGCGTCGAATCCGCCGCCGACGCCGCGATCGAACCGCTCACCGGCAGCATCTGGAACGATCGCGTCATCATCGGCGGAGTGTCGCAGCAGACGATCGCGGACGAGAATTACGTGAGTCCAGGATTCTTCAAGACGCTCGGCATGCCGATCCTGGCGGGACGCGACTTCACTGAACGCGATCTGCCCGGGACGCCGTGGGTCTCGATCGTGAACGAGTCATTCGGCGAGAAGTACTTCGGTAGGGCGCGGCCGATCGGCAAAACGTATCGGCTCGAGGTGTCTCCCGGCGAACCGAACCCTACGTACGAAATCGTCGGCGTGGTCGCGAACACGAAGTATGGCGACGTGCGCGACAGCTTTGGGCCTGTCGCGTATTACCCCGAAGCGCAGGTTCCAACGCCCGACGCCTTCTTGAGCGAGGTGCAGGTGTTCGTGCGATCGCGTTTGCCCATGTCGACACTCGCGCCGTCGATTACTCGCGCCGCGCACGACCAGAACGCCTCGATCCTGGTCAGCTATCGCGTGTTCGCGACCGACATTGCCGCCTCGTTTCTTCCGGAGCGGCTCATGGCCACGGTGTCCGGATTCTTTGCCGCGCTGGCCGGGGTGCTCGCGACGATCGGTCTGTACGGCGTCATGGCCTACATGGTGGCACGACGACGTAAAGAGATCGGCATCAGAATGGCGCTCGGCGCCGAGGCGGGCCGCGTACTCCGCATGGTGCTGCGCGAAGCCGGCATCCTGCTCGCGATCGGTATGCTCGCCGGCGTGGCGCTTGCACTCATCGCCGGCCGCGCGGCCAGCGGTCTGCTGTACGGCATCACGTCGTGGGATCCTTTTGCGCTCGTCGCCGCCGTAGTCCTGCTCGGCGCTGTCGGCCTCGTTGCGAGCTGGTGGCCCGCCAGACGCGCGTCGCGTGTGCCGCCGACGGTCGCCCTGCGGGAAGAGTAGCCAGCCGGCCGGCTTCGCGTGAGCTCCGGTCTGGTTATTGCGACGGTCATTGCGTATGGGCGATGCGCAGGCGCGGAATCGCGAACTCACCGAGGCCGAGAAGCGTGCGAACGTGGTCCGCCTTGCGTTCGAGAACGATCCGCGCAAGCTCGACCGGTTCGTCGAGCTCGTCCGTGCGTCGATCCCCGAGAACCTTGGGGCGGTGCTACGCGGCAGCGCCGTGACCGGGTATCGATGGAAAGACGGCGCGCGATTCGACGCGGAGGGGCCCGGCACGAGCGACCTCGACTTGACGCTCGTCGGCGATCGCATCCTCGATTACTTTAAAATTACGGGCTTCTTCGTTCCGGGCGTTCATTCCCGCCCGCTGAGCGACGACGACCCCGACATCGCGCCTGGCCTGGTTACTCTTCGACACCAGCTGATCAATCTCGTCGATCGCCCGGTGAACATCCAGGGGACCCGAGACCTGGTGATGTATCTGCGCGGCGAATTCATGGGGCAGCCGTACCTCACGCTCATCGCCAAACCTGAGCCCGAACCTGAGCCCCAAACCTGAGCATAATTGGCCGCGGACTTCGATGCTGCGTGTCCTCAGCTATAACATCCGGCGCGGCGGAATCGGACGAGAGCAAGCGCTCTCGGAAACGATCGAGGCCTGCGCTCCCGACATCGTCGTGTTTCAGGAAGCGACCCAGCCCGCCATCATCCGCTCGCTCGCGGAAACCGCGCGCATGGCGCATTGGGGCGCGACACCGAAGTGGTCGCTCGGATTCATGAGCCGCGTCCCGCTCGCCGACGCACGTTGGCGGCGGCCGCAGGTCTCGAGGCACGCGTTTCTCGAGATCGTGCCGGACGGCTCCTCCTTCACGATCTTCGGCGTGCATTTGAGTGCGGTATTTTCCGCGTGGACCGAGCAGCGGCGCGTGTTCGAGCTGCGCGCCCTCCTGAGAAGCGTGCGACTCCACCAGCGCGGCTTCCACGCGCTGGTCGGCGACTTCAACACGATCGCGCCGGGGGAACTGCTCAATCCGGAGTCGCTTCCGCGGCGGGTCCGCGCGACGATGTGGCTGAGCGGCGGCCGAATCAGATGGCGGACGATCCAGACCGTGC
>JBOGIZ010000719.1:0-3021 GCA_050747805.1 Vicinamibacterales bacterium
GGCGCGGACGACGACGTGTAGCCGAGCAGATAGTAGCCGCTCGAATCGCGGATGATCTGCTTCATCCCGCTTGCGAGATCGTTGCGGTTGACGATCGCCCGCCCGTCGGAATTGTCGGCGAGAACGCGCAGCGAGTCGAGCGACTCGTTGAGCGACGCGCGATCGGACGCCGCGCTGACGCCCTGCTCGATGCCGTATTCGGTGGCGGCGAGCCCGCGCGGATCCACCGCGTAGAGCGACGTGTTGTTCCGGTTGAGCGTATCGAAGACCTGTTTCATCTCCATGGTGAGGTCGACTGAATTGAAGAATTTCTGTGCGTCGGCGCGCGGATCCGGCGGCGCGTCCTGGCCCGGCTGCGATGGGTTGCCGACGCCGGGCATCGTGGCGATGGGGTTGCTCAACTGTGGCGGCAGCGAGCTGATGAAGCCCTCGCTCACGAAAATGATCGACTTGCGCCCCTCGCGCAGACTGCCCAGCTTGAGCCCCGCGCCGCGCAGCGCGTCCATGGTGACTTCGTTACGGATCTCCTCGACCGTCGCGGTCGGATAGTCCGCGTACTGCTCCTCGAATTCGTTGCGCGGCGTGTAGTCGTTCTTGCGGCCGATGAAGTGATTGATCGCGTCGACCTGAGCTTCGCGATTGCGCGAGAAGCTCAGATCCGCCACCGGCGTCAGCGGGTACATGATCGCGACCATGTCTTGCGGGGCGAGCATGTTCTGCAGGAAGTTGATGAGCGGTCCGCGCACCGCCAGATCGTTCCCGCGGCGCACGTGGTAGTCGTCGAGCAGAATGACGAACAGCCGCACGTCGGCCCGCTTCGCTTCGGTCTGCTCGTCATAGTCGTTGCGGATCGGCTTCGGCGGTTCGGTGGGCTGGGTCGACGGATCGATCCGGACGACATCGAACGTCTGAATCTTCTGCGGCTGTTTGTCTTCCTTCACGTCGAAGTCGCTCGGCTTGAGGTCGAGGACGATGTTGCCGGTTTTCTTGTCGGTGACGATGACGTCGACGCTGACGAAATTGACGCCGCTCTTGATGACCGGCGGCTGCTGGCGGACCGGCGGCTGCGCCTGCCCCTGGGGCTGCTGCGCGGGCGTCTGCCGCGGCGACTGCGCCGGCGCGCGCACGCCGAAAGCGACGAGCAGCGCGGCGACGGCGAGAACACGAGCACGCACGGGTATACCCTCAATCCCGATGATAACATCCACGGAATGGCAGAACAGACGATGGACTCCGCCCAGCCGCTCACCCTGCTGGCCGAGGACGAACGCATCTTCCGCGACAGCGTGCGCGCGTTCGCCGACGAACAAATTCGCCCCCTCGTGCGCGAGATGGACGAGCACGCGAAGATTCCCCGCAGCCTCATCGATCGGCTCTTCGACCTCGGCGTCATGGCTATCGAAATCCCGGAAGCGTATGGCGGGGCTGGCGCGCGCTTCTTCCACGCGGTCCTCGCCGTCGAAGCGCTGTCGCGCGTCGACCCGTCGGTCGGGGTCCTCGTCGACGTGCAGAACACGCTCGTCGTCAACGCGCTGCTTCGCTGGGGCAGCGACGACGTCAAGCGGCGGTATCTGCCGAAGCTCGCCTCGGGCACCATCGGCGCGTACGCGCTCTCGGAAGCGGGATCGGGCAGCGACGCATTCGCGCTCGCGACGCGCGCCAACGCGGATGGCGACGGTTATCTGCTGAACGGCCGCAAGCTGTGGATCACCAACGGCAACGAGGCCGACGTATTCCTTACGTTCGCCACGATCAATCCCGACGCCGGCTATCGCGGCATCACGGCCTTCGTCGTCGAACGCGGATTCCCGGGCTTCACCGTCGGCAAGAAGGAGGACAAGCTCGGCATCCGGGCGAGCAGCACGTGCGAGCTGATCCTGGAAGACTGCCGCGTGCCCGGCGCCAACGTCCTCGGCGAAATCGGGAAGGGCTACAAAACCGCCATTGAAACGCTCAACGAGGGGCGCATCGGCATCGGCGCGCAGATGATCGGCCTCGCGGACGGGGCGCTCAATCACGCGATCCGCTACACGAAGGAACGCAAGCAGTTCGGGAAGGCGCTCGCCGACTTTCAGGCCGTACAGCACCAGCTCGCACGAGCGGCAGTCGACGTCGAGGCGGCGCGGCTCACCGTCTACAACGCCGCGCGGCTGCGCGACGCCGGCAAGCCGTTCCTCACGGAAGCGGCGATCTGCAAGATCTTCTCGTCGGAGGTCGCCGAGCGCGTCGCGTCGCTCGCGGTGAACCTCTTCGGCGGCAACGGCTTCGTCAAGGACTATCCCGTCGAGAAGCTGTATCGCGACGCCAAGATCGGCCAGATTTACGAAGGGACGTCAAATCTGCAATTGCAAACGATAGCCAAGCAGATTCTGTAATTCTGCAATTGGTGAGTCGGTGGATTGGTGAGTTGGTGAATTGAGTTGGTGAATTGAATTCGCCAATTGAAGTCACCAATTCACCAATTGCAGAATTACAGAATCTGCTCCGCGATCACCATCCGTTGCACCTCCGAGGTCCCCTGGTAGATCTCCGTGGCGCGGACGTCCCGGAACAGACGCTCCACGACCGACCCGCGGCGGTAGCCGTGCGACGCGAGGATCTGCATCGCGCGATCGGCGGCGCGGTGCGCGGCCTCTGACGCGGCAAGCTTCGCCATGGCGGCCTCCAGCGTCGGGCGATCGCGGCGCGACCGCGCATCGGCGGCCTTGAACATGAGCATGCGCGCCGCGTCGAGCTCGGTCGCGCTGTCGGCGAGCATCCACTGCACGGCCTGGTAATTCGCAATCGGCTGTCCGAACGCTTCGCGCTGCTGCGCGTGCGCGATCGCCGCGTCGAGCGCCGCCTGCCCAACGCCCAGCGCCTGCGCGGCAATCGCGATGCGTCCGCCGTCGAGCGCCCACATGGCGATGTGGAAGCCCTCCTGCGAGCCGCCAAGGAGCGCAGCCGCTTCGATACGTGCGTCCTTCAGCTCGAGATCGACGCAACCCAGCCCGCTCACGCCAAGTGAATCGGGCGCGGGCG
>JBOGIZ010000720.1:0-5893 GCA_050747805.1 Vicinamibacterales bacterium
CGTCGAGGAAGATCGTGCCGTGGTCCGCCTGCTCGAACTTGCCGATCTGCTTCTCGGTCGCGCCGGTGAACGACCCCTTCTCATGCCCAAACAGCTCGGATTCGATCAGCTCTTCCGGGATCGCGGCGCAGTTGACCTGCACGAATCGATCGCGGCTGCGCAGACTGTTGCGGTGAATTGCGCGCGCGACGAGCTCCTTGCCGACGCCGCTCTCTCCAAGCAGCAGGACGGTGGCGTTGGTGGGCGCCGCGCGTTTGATCGCATCCCAGATCTGGCGCAGCGCGGGGCTCTCGCCGACGATCTGGTGCCGCACTTCGGCGGCGCGCTTCAGCGTGCGGTTCTCGTCGCGCAGACGCTCCTGATCGAGCGCGTTTCTGATGGTGACGAGAATCCGCTCGCTCGCCAGCGGCTTCTCGATTAAATCGTAGGCGCCGAGCTTCGTCGCCTCGACCGCGGTGCTCACGGTGCCGTGGCCGGAGATGATCACGACCGGCAGCGCGTCGTTGATCTGGCGGATCTTCTGCAGCGCCTCGAGGCCGTCGAGCCCGGGCATCTTGATGTCGAGGAACACGAGGTCGTGCGGTTCGCGCTCGATGAGCGCCACGCCTTCCTGGCCGCTCGCTGCCTCCTGCACGTCGTAGCCTTCGTACTCGAGGATCATCCGCACGGAGCGCCGGATTTCCGCCTCGTCGTCTATGACCAGAATTCGCGCTTTCATCGCTCGTTCGGCATTACTTCGTATCCATCGTCACGCTGAGCAGCACGCGTTCGCCGCGTTCGCCGATGGACGGATCGTAGCCGTAGACGGCGAGCGCCTGTCCGGGATGCATCGACGCCATGACGCGCGCGTAGTCCGCGGGCGAGCCGATCGGCCGCCGATTGATCTCCATGATGACGAATCCGCGGCGGATGGGCGGCACGAACGCGGCGCCGGCGGGATCGATCCGCGACACGATGACGCCATGGACCGACGGCGGGATGTCGAGCCTGTGGACAAACGCCGCGTCGAGATCGCGGACGGTCAGTCCGAGCGGCGGCTCCGGCGCCGCGGGGCCGGGAGGACGGTGCGCGCCGAGGCTCGCGGGTTCGCCGTCGGGCGCCGGGTCGCGCGCCGGACGTTCGGTGAGGCGCACCGGTACCGACTAGCTCCGCCCGTCGCGGACGACGTCCACACGCGCGACGGTGCCGGGCTGCCGCGCGGAGATCTCGCGGATGAGCTCGTCGTTCGTGTGCACGTCGCGGCCGTCAACCGAGACAATCACGTCGTATGGCCGCAGCCCCGCGCGCTCGGCCGGGGAATCGCCGGCAACGTCTTGAACGATCGCGCCGTGGGAGACGGTCAGCCCGAGCGAGCGCTGCAGGTCCGGCGTGACATCGGTCAGGGTGACACCGATGAATCCGCGGAGGACCCGGCCGCGCGTCTTGAGCTGCGGCAGGATCGCCACCGCCTGATTGATCGGGACGGCGAAGCCGATGTTGGCGGCGCGCGAACTGATCGCCGCGTTGATGCCCACGACCTCGCCGCGCGCGTTCAGCAGCGGACCGCCGCTGTTGCCGAAGTTGATCGCCGCGTCGGTCTGAATGTAGTCGTCGAGACTGGCGTCGAACAGCTTTCGCCCAAGGAAACTGACCACGCCAACGGTCACCGAGTGCACGTATCCGAGCGGGTTGCCGATCGCGCACACCCACTCGCCGACGCGCAGATTGTCGGAGTTCCCGAGCGGAGCCTGGGGCAGCGGCGTGCTGCTGCTGACGCGCAGCAAGGCGACGTCGATCGCGGGATCCGTGCCGACGAGGTCCCCTTTCAGCACGCGGCCGTCGGCGAGCGTGACCGTGATGCGGTCGGCGTCTTCGATGACGTGATAGTTCGTGAGAATGAAGCCGTCGCGGTCGATGATGAAGCCGCTGCCCGATCCGAGGTGCGGCAGATCGTAGTCGCGTTGTCCGTCCGAATCGTCTACGCCGCCGCGGCGCCGCGGCTCCGAGCCGCCGCGCGTGGCGGCATCGATGTTCACGACGGTTGGGTTGATGCGCTCGGCGACGTCGGCAAAGTTGACGGCGCCGGGAAGGACCGCCGCCGCCGATCGGGTCTGAGACACGCCATCGGCGCGCAGTTCGGTCGACGGATGCGCCGACGCGCCGAACCCGCCCGCTAGAATCACCCCCACAAGGAACGCAACAGCGGATGACAGGACACCGATCATGACGGTGTATGCCGGCCTCCGACGTCCTTTCTCAGCGCTCACGCCGCGCTCCTCCAACCTCTAACCTCTAACCTCCAACCTCCAGCCTCCAACCTCCGGTCGATCACCCTTCGATTATGGCGCGGAATGCCGTCTCCGTGAGAATCGGGATCCCGAGCGCCTGCGCTTTCTCCAGCTTGCTTCCCGCCTCCTCGCCCGCGACGACATACGTCGTTTTCTTGCTGACGGATCCCGTCACTTTCCCGCCACGCTCCTCGATCGCTCTGGTCGCGTCCTCGCGCGTCATCAACGCCAGCGTGCCTGTCAGCACGAAGGTCTTTCCGGCCAGCGGCCCAGGCGCGCCGGCGCCGACCGGCGGCTGCAGGCTGGACATATTGAGGCCGGCGGCGGCCAGCTTTGCGACGAGCGCGCGATTGTGCGGCTCGTCCGTGAACGCCCGAACCGAAGCCGCGACTACGGGTCCCACGTCGGGAATCGTCTGAAGCGCCTCGATCGGCGCGTCGAGGATCGCCTGCAGCGTCCTGACGTGCCGCGCAAGCGTGGACGCGGCCTTTTCGCCAACGTGGCGAATGCCGAACGCGTACAGAAGCCGCGACAGATCGTTCGCTTTGCTTCGCTCAATTTGTTCGAACACGTTATGCCCGACTTTTCCCAGCCGCCGTGGCGTCGCGCGCTCCGAACGCGGCTCGCGCGGCGCGACGACCAGGTTCTCGAGCTGATCGGCGGTGAGCGTATAGAGATCCGCGAAGTCCTTCACGAGGCCCTGTTCGATCAGCTGATCGACGAGCGATTCGCCCAGCCCCTCGATATCCATCGCGGCGCGCGACGCGAAGTGCTCGAGTCCACGCCGCAGCCGCGCCGGACACGCGGTGTTCTCGCAGCGCCAGACGACCTCGTCCTCGTCGCGGTGCAGGAGGCTGCCGCAGGCGCGGCATGTTGTGGGCATCACCCACGGCGTCGAGGTCGCGGGCCGCAGACTCGGCACCGGCGCGACGACGCGCGGGATGACGTCGCCGGCTTTTTCGATCACGACGGTATCGCCTTCGCGGATGTCTTTGCGGGCGATGTCCTCGGCGTTGTGGAGCGTCGCCATCGAAATCGTGGAGCCGGCCACGAAGACGGGCTGCAGAATCGCGTATGGGGTGTTCGCGCCCGTCCGGCCCACGTTGACGTCGATCCTGAGCAGCGTCGTGTGCGCCTGCTGGGCCGGGAACTTGAACGCGGTCGCCCACCGCGGAAATTTCGCCGTCGCGCCGAGCCGTGCGCGCAGCGCGAGGTCGTCCACCTTGATCACGACGCCATCGGTGTCGAACTGGAGGTCGCGCCGCGCGTCCGCCCATTCCCCGCAAAACGCGATCACCTCGTCGATGGTCGCGCAGCGGCGCCAGTGCGGCTCGACCGTCAGTCCCCAGTCGCGCATCGCGTCGAGCGTCGCGGCATGCGTCGCGGGAAGCGCGTCGATCGCTTCAACCGCGGCGTTGGTCCCGGCGCCTCCGATGGCGGCTGGGAGATCGGGTGTGACGACCTGATACACGAACGCGCTCAACCGCCGCTTCGCGACGAGCGATGGATCGAGATTCCGCATCGTGCCGGCGGCCGCGTTGCGCGGATTCATGAACGGCGGCTCCCCTTCCGCCTCGCGGTCGCGGTTCATGCGGTCGAATGAGGCGCGCGGCAGATACACCTCGCCGCGCACCTCGATCCGGCCGCGGAGGACGCGCTTCAGGGAGAGGGGGATCGCGCGGATCGTCCTGACGTTCGCGGTCACGTCTTCGCCGCGGAGGCCGTCGCCGCGCGTCGCGCCGCGCACGAGACGGCCGTCATCGTAAGTCAGGGCGATGCTGAGGCCATCGATTTTGAGCTCCGCCACGTATGCGATGGGCGCGTCTCCGGCGCCCGCGCCTTTGCGCACGCGTTCGTCGAACGCGCGTAATTCTTCGTCGTTGTAGGCGTTGTCAAGGCTGAGCATCTGCGCGAGGTGCTCGACCGTCGGAAAGCCCTCCGTGGGGCGCCCCGCGACGCGCTGCGTGGGTGAATCCGGCGTGACGAGATCGGGGTGCTCTTCTTCGAGCCGTTCGAGCTCGTGGAGCAGCCGGTCGAATTCCTCGTCGGAGATCTCGGGCGCGTTCTGCTGGTAGTACAGCTCCTCGTGGCGGCGGACCTCGGTCCGGAGTTCGGTGATGCGCTGCAGGGCATCCATCGCGGGCAGATTCAGTTTAGCCTGTGGGTGGACGGGCGAAGAGAAGAGATCTCTCGCCGAGCGCGCGGAGGGCGGAGGGCGCAGAGAACGTGCGCCGCGGCCGGCCGGAGGCCGCCGGAGGCCGACCGTAGACCGGGCGAAGGGCCGTCACACACAAACAACTCATGATCGCGGGTGTTGTTCGTGTGTGACGGTCCTTCACCCGGTCCGCCGCGCGTTGCGCGGCGCGGCGCACGCTGTCGTCCACGCTGCCTTCTCTGCGCCATCGGCTTTCCGCGCCCTGCTCAGAAAATAGCGCCGCGACCACAAGATGTCGTGGCGGACATGGCCCCGGGGCACGATTTTCATGCCGCGGGGTGACCGCCGGTCATGGAGACTCTGCGAGAGATCCGGTCTCAGCGCTCTTCTACCGGTCGCGCGAGAGCACGTAGTCCGTCAGCGCGACGAGGGCGTCGCGTTCGCGGGTCGGCGGGAAAATATCGAGCGCCGCCTTGGCGCGCGACGCGTACTCGAGGGCGCGCGAGTACGCCTGCTGCGGCGCGCGCGCGTCGCGCAGCATCCGGGTGATCTCGCGCCACTGATCGCCGTCCACGGTACGCTCCGCAACGACGGCGCGAATGAGCTGGTCGGCTTCAGCGCCACCGCGCTGCAAGAGATAGATGATCGGGAGCGTGACCTTGCCTTCGCGCAGATCGCCGCCGACAGGCTTCCCGAGCGCGGTCTGGTCGGCCGTGTAGTCGAGGAGATCGTCGACGAGCTGAAAGGCGATGCCGAGGTTGAACCCGAACTCGCGCAGTGCGGCCTGCTGATCGGGGGTGACGGTCCCGAGCATGCCACCAATTTCGGCGCAGCCGCCGAAGAGGTACGCCGTCTTGCGGCGGATGATCTCGAAGTGCTCGTCCTCGGTAATGTCGACGTCGCCGGTTTTCGTCAACTGGTACAGCTCGCCCTCGATCATGCGCAGCGTGACGTCGCAGAGCAGCCGGATGATGTCCAGCGAATCCTGCGTGAGCGCCATCGCCATCGACTTGATGTACAGGTAATCGCCGAGCAGGACCGTGATGTCGTTGCCCCATCGCGAGTGCACGGCGAGGCGGCCCCGGCGCAGATCGGCGCCGTCGATGATGTCGTCGTGCACGAGGGTGGCGGTGTGGATGAACTCCACGACCGAGGCGTACAGCACGCCGCGCTCGCCGCCGGGCGAACCGGCCAGACGCGCGGCCATCAGCAGCACGGCCGGCCGCACCCGCTTGCCGCCGCTTTTCTGGATGTAGCGCCCCATTTCGGGAATGAGCGCCACGCGCGACTGAATGTGACGCACGAATTCCTGTTCGACGCGTTCGAGGTCGTCGCGAATCGGCTCGAAGATCTGCGCCAAATCCGCGGTCACGGGAAGCTTCTGTGCAGCGTCGGTCAATGGAGACTCAAGGGAAAGTCGCCCCACAATATCGGACTAAGCAAGGTAGTGTCAACGCGCTAAGCCGTTGCC
>JBOGIZ010000721.1:0-1834 GCA_050747805.1 Vicinamibacterales bacterium
GACCGGAGTCAGGGGACCGGGGAAGATTACCGCGGTCGTGACGTCGCCGGTGTCGGTGCCGGACCAGATCCCGAACGCATTGCTGCTGGCGTTGCCGGCGAACTCGAACTGGAGGTCGGCGTCGAACGTCTTCCCCGTTGAGCCCTGCAACTGCCACTCTCCCGCGCTCGACTGGCCGGTGAGCGCGTTTACGCAGCCGGTGCAGCCATAAATGCTGTCCAGCATGGACTGCATCCCAGGTCCATCACCTATGGCAGGATTGACCGGCGGGTTCGAATTGATCGGATTGATCGGCGACGCAAGCGCCGGTGCCGCGCAAAGCGCGGTGATTGCGCTGGCGGCCACAAACTGAAATACAACGTTCCGCATGTTCACACTCCTCAAGATGTTTGTTTCAAGCCGGACGCGGTGATGGCTTGTGGCCGGGCTCATCGCAATCGAAGTACCACGGCCGCGTCGATCTCGGAGCGGCGTGCGGCCGCCTTCATCACAACCGCGGAAATGCGCCGAATGCGCCGAAAAACGTGTGATTTTCTGTGCAGCGGCTGCGGCGGCTCGCTCGCTCGTGTGCGGATGGATCGTGGGCAGACATCCACCGCGCAGACTTTTTTCGCCGCCCCGGAAGGCGCGCGAACATTTCGCTGAAAAAGCCGGATGTGCGCGGATCACGGCCGGCGCGCTATGGATGGACTAAAGTCGCCGCGGGTAGAGACTTGCTCGCGGCGCTCACTCGCGTTCACGCTTGCGGGATCGCTGGATTCGACGTCTAACTATCGGCCGCCACGAAGCTGAATCTGAAGCGCCTTAACATCGTCGCGATCGGCGAGCGCCGGATTGAGCTTCAGCGCAGTCGCGAGCTCGGACGCTGCGCGCGGCGAATCTTTCAGCGCGGCGTAGATCGCCGCCGCATGCAGACGGATCTCAGGATCGTTCGGCGAGCCGTCGCGCGCGCCGGCGATCGGCCCGAGCGCGTCGCCGTCCCGCCCGAGAAGATGCTCGGTCCACGCCAGCGTGTCGAGCATCGCCGGATTGTCGTGCGACGCCGTCACCGCGCGCTCGGCGATCGAGACCGCGTCCGCCGGCGCGTGCTTGTTGACGGCGAGCGAGTACGCGAGGTTGTTGAGGGCGACCGCGTTGGCGCCGTCGTAGTCGAGAACAGCGCGGTACTGCACGATCGCGTCATCGAACCGGCCGTCGGCATCGGCCGACAGCGCCAGCGTCATTCGCGCCGTCGTGAAATGCGGGTCCGCCTCGACCGCGTCGGTCAGCGCCTTGAGCGTGCCGGCCTTGTCCTTGGCCTCCGCGAGGGCCTCCGCGCGGACGGTGGCCACCGCGGCCGCGCGCACGCGAGTGCCGGCGGTTTCCAGGCGCCGCTCGGCGAAAAACCGGGGCAACAGCATGTCCGGGTCGATGCCCGGATCGATCTGGGTTCCGGTGAGAACGGTGTTGCGGAACGGCGCGCACAGCGGATCCCCGATCACGACGGTCTGCCAGCTCAGATACGGCATCGCGGCGTAGAAGGCTTCGGCGAGATCCGCACCCGAGAGGTAGGCGGGGAAGAGAATGTCGGGCCGAATCGTCGCATCGAGGTAGGGCTCATTCACATGGCCCGCCGTCCCGGTCACGCCCGCATGGATGAAGTCGCCGATGAGCGACTGCGGCGAGCCGCCGAACTGCGCGGCCCCATCCGAATCGTCGCCGCTGCCGGGATGCCACGATGCCGGCGGTTGCCTGAACGTCCGTGCATCGCTGCTCACGTATTCGGCGGCGAGCGCGCCGGGCACGAACTTCAGGTTGAAGTCACGGATGCGAATCGACGGATCGTTCGATCCCC
>JBOGIZ010000722.1:0-3043 GCA_050747805.1 Vicinamibacterales bacterium
ACGCCGACGAGATCGACGGGAAATGCGTTCATCGTCTGACTCCTTGCTCGCGTGCGCGCTTGAGCAGCGCGCTCAGCCTCTTGTATTCCTCGTCGGAGAGCGGCTCGCCGCCCATGTCGAGCAGCGCGGCGGCGGCCGATCCGGGCGAATTGTCGAAGAACGTCCGTACGAGCTGCTTCAGCGCCGATCGACTCGCGTCTTCGGGCGCGACGGCGGGGAAGTAGACGAACCGCGGACCGTCGTACGCGCGCGTCAGGAGGCGCCGGTCGATCATGATGTCGAGCAGCTTGCGGACGCTCGACGGGCTCGGCGCGTCGGGCAGCTCGGCGCGGACGTCTTCCACGGTGGCGCGGCGCCGGCGGTGAAGGATTTCCATGATCTGCGCTTCGCGGCGCGTCAGGTTCTGCTGTCCAAGTCGAGTCATAGCGTTTCGGTTCCCCCGGTTGCATCCAGAGCGCGAAAAAATTCGCGCACAGCGAATATATTCGCGGCGCGCCGGCGTTGTCAAGAGGATAGAATCCGGAGCGTTCATGGAGGTTCGCGACATGAAACGCGCGTCCGCCGCAGCCCTCGTGATTGCCATCGTCTGCGCCGGATGTACGAAATCCGTTCCATCGGCTGGCGCGAAGTCGTCTGAGTCGTCCGCCAACGCCGGTCCGCCCGCGACTGTCTCGGATTGGGCGCGCGGCGCGAAGCTGTTCGACGGACTCGGGACGTTTCATCGCACTATCACCACTTCCTCGAAAGACGCGCAGCAGTACTTCGACCAGGGCATGCGCCTGCTGTGGGCCTTCAACCACGACGAAGCGACGCGATCGTTTGCGAAGGCTGCCGCACTCGATCCGTCGTGCGCGATGTGCGAGTGGGGTGTGGCGCTGACGGTCGGCCCCAATTACAACCTGCCGGTCATGGCCGGGCCGCGCGCGAAGGTCGCGTGGGAGGCCCTCGGCCTGGCGAAACAGCATGAGGCGACGGGCACGCCTGTGGAGCAGGCGTTGATCGCGGCGCTCGCGCAGCGCTACCGTGGGTCGCAGCCGCTCGATCCGTCGAACTCGGGTACCCAGCTCGCGGCGTACGCGAATGCGATGCGCGACGCCGCGAAACGCTTTCCCGACGATCTCGACGTCCAGGTGCTGTTCGCCGAAGCGCTGATGGACGCGAATCCGTGGAAGCTCTGGACCATCGACGGCAAGCCGTCACCCGGCACGCCGGAGATCGAAGCGACGCTCGAGGCCGTGCTCGCGAAGGACCCGACACACCCTGGCGCGAACCACTACTACGTCCACACGATGGAAGCGTCGCCGCATCCGGAGAAGGCGCTCGCTTCGGCGGAACGGTTGATCGACATGATGCCGGCAGCCGGGCATCTGCAACACATGCCGGCGCACATCCTGCAGCGCGTCGGACGCTACGAAGACGCCGCGCAGGCCAATCGCGCGGGCATCAAGGCCGACCTCGCGTACATGGCCGCGACGCCGCCGCTCGACTACTACGGCATGTACCTCGCGCACAATTATCAATTCCTCGCGTACTCGGCGTCGATGGAAGGCCGCCGCGCCGAAGCGATGGACGCCGCGAAGAAGCTGCGCGATGCGGTGCCGATCGACATGCTGCTGACGTCGCCGGGGACGGACTGGTACGTCTCGGAAATCTATTCGACGAAGATCCGGTTCGGGCTCTGGGACGACATGCTCGCCGAGCCTGCGCCGGATGCCCGGCTGAAAGCCTTGACGGCCGGATATGACTACGCGCGCGCGCTCGCGTTCGCGGCGAAGGGCCAGCTCGACGACGCCAACGCGGCGTTGGGCGCGCTGGATCGCCTCGCGGCGGCGACGCCTGCCGACGCAGCCGCGGGCCTGAATTCCGCGAAGGACGTCTTCGCCGTCGCGAGTCTCGTCGCCCACGGAGAAATCGCGCTGGCGTCAGGGCACGGTGACGAGGGCGTCGCGCGGCTTCGCGCCGCGGCGGCGAAAGAGGATCAGCTCGCGTACGACGAGCCGGCCGACTGGTTCGTGCCCGTGCGGCATCAGCTCGGCGCCGCGTTGATGCGGATGGGACAGCCCAACGAAGCCGAGGCGGTGTACCGCCAGGATCTCGTGCGGCACCCGCGCAACGGATGGGCGCTCTTCGGCCTCGCGCAAGCGCTGCGGGCGCAGGAGAAGGACGCGTCGGCCGTCGATCGCGAATTCGCCGAGGCGTGGAAACACGCGGACGTGACACTGACGGCGTCGGTATTTTGAAGCGGGGTGCGGGGTGCGGAGTGCGGCGGCGCGAAGTGCGGAGTGTCCGCCTTCGCCGCGAAGCGGCCACGGCGGACCCGCCATGGCGCGCATGATGTCCTCGCGCGCGAAGGCGGGCGGGGTTCAGGGTGGCGTTCAAGGTCGTCATTAATTCGGTGAAAGGTCATTATGAAATCGACAGACGGAATGTTCGTGATGATGGCGGCGGTGGCGGCGGGCGCCATCGTCTTTGCGCAGGCGCCCAGGCAGGCGCCGACGCCGTCGGCCGCGCAGCAGGCAGCCGCCGAGTATCGCACCGCGATGGAACAGGCGGACCTGGCGATACAGAAGGAGAACCAGGCGCACTCCGAGCTGATGAAAAACGAAGAGTACCTGACGACGGAGATTGGCCCGCGGCTGACCGGCGGCAAGGAAATGCAGGCGGCGACGGCGTGGGCTGTGCAGCGCTTCAAGGACTACGGCCTCGACGCGCACGCCGAAGATGCCACCGTCGATCGCGCGTGGTACCAGGGCGTTGACACCGCCGAAATCGTGACGCCCTGGCACAAGGTCATCGACATTCATGCCGAGTCCTATAGCAAGACGACGTGCCCGCAAGGGCAGGCGACAACGGATCCGCAGGGCCGGCAGAATCCGGCGTGTGAGATCGCGGCGCCCGTGATGGTCCTCACGCCCGGCCAGGCGCCGACAGCCGCCGACGTGAAGGGCAAGATCGTGCTGCAGGGGCCGCCCGCCTCGAACAACCTCGATCCCGACTACGTCGCCGACAACTCGTACGACGCAGTCATCGTCCCGCCCAAAGG
>JBOGIZ010000723.1:0-8642 GCA_050747805.1 Vicinamibacterales bacterium
GATCGGGCTGGGCGTCGAGCGCCTCGAAGATCGTGATCGCGTCGGAGAGATAGCGCGCGGCGCGCGACCGCGCGCCGGCCGCGCCCGCCAGCTTGCCAAGTTCCAGATAGCTCAGGCCCGCCTGATAGCGTTCGCCGAGCAGATCGAACACGCTCATGCTCTGGCCGAGATCGTGATATGCCTCGGTGGCGCGTCCCGCATGCGAATGAATCCGTCCGCGCAGCCGCAGGAATTCTCCCCACAGGCCGCTCATCCCGGCCGCGGGCACCCGCGATCCGAGCGCTCCGAGCCGCTGCTCGGCCTCGTCGCCGCGCCCGGCCGTCAGCAGGGCGTCGATGACGATCAGCTCGCCCTGCAGCGCGTATCCCGGCGGCGCCTCGTCGGCGTGCGTGATCTCGATCGCGATCGTGACGGCGCGCGCGGGATCACCGCGCCGGAGGGCCACGCGGGCTTCGAGCGCCTGCACGGACCATTGATACCAGCGATTCGAGTCGCCGTACGCTTCGCGCGACCGCTGGAGGCAGCGGCTGGCTTCCTCATGATTGCCGCGGATGAGATGGATCTGCGCGAGCGTGTCGAAGACGGCCCCCGTCGTCTCGCGCATGAAATGCAGCGGACTGCGAACGTCGAGCGCGCGATTGAGCGCCTGCTCGGCCCGGCGGAGATTACCGAGGCGCACGCTGATCTGGCCAAGCGACGCCAACGCGATCCCGAGGCCGTGCGGTGTGCCAGACTCCTCCTGCAGCTCGACGCTGCGCTCGACGAGCGCCAGCGCCTGATCGTGGCGGTGCTGCATCATCGCGACGTTCGCCTGATTGCCGCAGACGGTTGCGAGGACGTCGCCGGCGCGCACCATGAGCGCGAGCCGCTCGGCCTGCCGGAGCGCGGCGTTGGCCTCGTCGAGCCGCCCCTCCTGCGCGAGCGTGACGCCGCTCAGCGAGTGCACGAGCGCAAGATTGCGGCGGTCGCCGGCGGCGTGAAGCGCCGAGGCGGCGTGCGCGATGTGATCGCGGACGATGCGCGTGTCGCCGACGTGCCGGTAGCAGAGCCCCAGCTCGTAGTGCGTCAGACCGATCGCGCGGGAATCGTGCGCGCGCTCCGCGTGCTTGAGCGCGCGAACCAGCAGCGCGATCCCGCGCGAGGGCTCGCCCCGCGCCAGCGCCAGACGGCCGTGCAGACGCCACAGCTCGGACAATCGGGCAGGGTGCAGCCGCTCCCGCTCCTGGGGCAGTTCGCCAAGCGTCTCAGTAGCCTGACGGATGTCGTCCTGCTGCAGCCAGGCTTCGACGAGGGCGCCGCGGATGTGGAGGGCCTCGTCGCGCGAGAGTCCGGGCTGGCGCAGCGCCCGGAGCAGCAGCCGCGCCGCGTCCGCGCCGTGGCCCTGTTCGAGGGCGTCCGTCGCCTCCGCGAAGAGATCCGGAAGTGCCACGCGCGCAGTATACCCGGTATACACCCGAGGTGAATAGGGGGTTTACAGCCTTGCGCGGCCTCCCGCGCGCGAGAACCGTCCGGGGCCTATAGCCGGCGGGCGCGATCGTCTTTGGCGAACCGGTACGTCACCAGCTTGTAAATCAGCTTGGCACACAGAAACGCGGGCGCGACGAGCCCTGGAATGGGACTGAGTTCGACGACGTCGGCGGCGACGATCCGGCGGCGCTCGGCGACGGCGCGCAGCAGCGCGGTCGCCTCGGCCCACGACAAGCCGCCGGGCTCGGGCGTGCCGGTCGCCGGCATGATGGCCGGATCGAGACCGTCGACGTCGATCGTCACATACACGTCCTCGCTGAGCGAGTCGACGACGGCGTCGATCCAGCGCGGATCGCGCCGCATCGAGGCGTCGTAGAACACGGTCGTATTCAGGCGCGGCAGCACCTCCGCCTCCTCAAACGACAGGCTCCGGATGCCGACCTGCGTCAGCCGCGCGTACTCCAGGCTGCGCCGCATCGCGCACGCGTGGTTGTAGATCGACCCCATGTAGGCATCCCGGAGGTCCGCGTGGGCGTCGATCTGCAGCAGCGACAGCGACGGGCAACGCCGCGCCGCCGCCGAGACGATCGGCGGCGTGATCGAATGTTCGCCCCCGATCGTCACCAGGAATTTGTCGCGGCCGATGATCTCGTACGCGACGCGCTCGATCTCCTCGACGACCCCTTCCATTTCGCCGAAGGGCAGCTCCATCTCGGGCAGTGTGAACAGCCCGACGCCGTGCACGTCGACCGCCAGCTCGTCGTCCCACAATTCCATGTGCGACGACGCCTGCAGGATGTCGTGTGGACCGTTGCGCGTGCCGCCGACGTAAGACGTGGTGCGGTCCACGGGGACAGGCAGAATGACCACCCGCGAGTCGTCGAACGATCGGCGGGTCGGCATCACGCCGCCGAACACGAGTGGCGCGATGTGGTCGTACTCGAACGGGAAATCCATTATTGCGCTCCGAAACGCGCGTGCGGAAAGGGACGGCCGTCAACCGACATGTCGGGCCCCGACACATCGAATTGGAGCGCCTTGCGGCATCCGATCGAGTCGCGCGCGCTCAGCGCCAGCGCGGTCACGAGGAGAGGGAGCGCCAACGTGGCGTCGGCGTGGACGGTGACCTGCTCGGCGTCGGTCGCGAGCTTGCCCCAGCTGCGCGCCTCCTCGAGGCTCGAGCCGGACGCGCCGCCGAAATGGGGGACATCGGTGACGATTTGGAGCGCGTAGCGATGACCGGCGACGCGATCGTCGAAAAACTCCGCCTGGACGCTGGCCTGATTGATGAAATTCTTCGGCGTGCCGCCGCCGAGCACGACCGACGCCGTCCGCGGATGCCTGATGACGAGATTGGCCGACTCGATGATGTCGCCGACGACGTCGAGCTGACCTGCCGCGGCGTCGCGGTGACGGGCCTGCGACACCCCCATGCCGATTGACGAGTCGGCAATCGCCGGGCAGAAGATCGGAACGTGCGCGCGGTAGGCGGCGGTGAGGATGCCGTCCTGCCCCGTTTCGCGCCACAGATGCTCGCCGAGCCGGAACAGAAACTCGCGCGACGTGTACGGCCGCCGATCCAGCGTCAGCGAAAAGGCCGCGATCCATTCATCGTTGTCGCAGAATTCATCCTCGGCGGCGTACGTGTCGTACACGCGATCGATATGCTCGGCCTGCAGCGCCGCATCGTCCTCTCGCGGCGACCCGAGATAATGATGGCGGCCGCGCGTCTCGTGGAGATCGTGGTAGAGGTTGGCGCCCGTCGAGACGAGGCAGTCGATGTAGCGGTGCGCGATGAGGTGCGCCACGATCAGCCGCAGGCCGCCGGCGCTGAGGGCGCCCGCCATTCCAAAGAAGATCGTGCAGTCGTCGCCCAGCATCCGTTCCCAGATCCGCCGCGCAGTCGCGAGATTTCGGCCCTGAAACGAGATGCGCTCCATTCGCTTGAGCAGATCGTCCGCGGTGGCGTCGGGCTGCACGATGAAGGGTTCGACCGGCGCGCGAAGAAAACGGGATTTCGTTTTCATGCAAGCGCCATTGTGCCATACAGGCACGCAGAGCCGATGCGTTCAGCCTATTCGGCTGCCTCTTCTTTCAGCTCGGCGAGGAGCGCCAGCGCCTGCAGGGGCGTGAGCTGATTGACGTCGAGGCTGCGCAGGCGGCGCCGGATGGAATCTGTCTCCGGGGAAGGCGCCTGGAAGAGCGCCATCTGCTGCTGTCCAGGTCCGGGCGTGCCGTTCATCGAGGGCCGGCCGCCGCGCGACAGCTCGTCGCGTTCGAGCCCACCGAGGATCTCGCGCGCGCGCGCGACGACGGACGGGGGCAGGCCCGCAAGGCGCGCCACCTGGATGCCGTAGCTGCGGTCGGCGCGGCCGGGCACGACCTTGCGCAGGAGCACGAGGTCGTCCTTCCATTCGCGGACGATGACGTGGAAATTCGCGACGTTTGGAAGCGCGTCGGCAAGGTCGGTCAACTCGTGATAGTGCGTGGCGAAAATCGTTTTCGGCCGCGCGCGCGGATTCGACGCGAGGTGCTCGGCGACGGCCCACGCCAGACTCAGGCCGTCGAAGGTGGCCGTGCCGCGCCCGATCTCGTCGAGGATCACGAGGCTGCGCGACGTCGCCGCGTGCAGGATATTCGCGGTCTCCTGCATTTCGACCATGAACGTGGACTGCCCGCGCGCGATGTTGTCCGATGCGCCGACGCGCGCGAACAGACGATCGACGATCGGCAGCTTCGCGCTGCGCGCGGCGACGAAGGAACCGCTCTGCGCCATCAGGCAGAGCAGCGCCGACTGGCGGAGATACGTCGACTTGCCGCCCATGTTCGGGCCCGTCAGAATGATGAGCTGCCGCGACGAGTCCAGCGTGACATCGTTGGGCACGAACGCGTCCGCCACACGCCGCTCGACGACCGGGTGCCGCGCGTCGGCGGCCGCGAGCTCTTCGCCGCCGTGCATGAGCGGCTTCGTATAGTTGTGCAGCGTCGCGGCCTCGGCCAGTCCGGCGAGGACGTCGAGCGCCGCGATGGCACGGGCGGTGTCCTGAATGCGGGTCGCGTCAGCCGCGACGCGCGCGCGAAGCGCCTCGAAAATCGCCACCTCGAGCTCGATCGCGCGCTCCTCGGCGCCGAGCACCTTCTCCTCGTAATCCTTGAGCGCCGGTGTGATGAAGCGCTCGCCGCCGGCGATCGTCTGCTTGCGGTGATAGTCGGCCGGCACGGCCGCGAGATTCGATTTCGAGATCTCGATGTAGTAGCCGAAGACGCGGTTGTACCGGATCTTGAGCGAGGCGATGCCCGTCCGGGTGCGCTCGGCGTTTTCCATCTCGGCGATGCGCTGCTTGCCGGAACGGCTGATGGTGCGGAGCTCGTCGAGCGCCCCGTCGAAGCCATCGCGGACGACCCCGCCGTCGCGTGCCACCGCCGCCGGTTCGTCGAGGAGCGCGCGATCGAGGGCGTCGCGAATGTCCCGCAGGTCGTCCAATTCGCCGACGAGGCTGCGCACGAGCGGAGCCTGACATTCATCGAGCAGCATCCGCACTCGGGGCACGGCCGCGATCGACTGGCGCAGCGACACCAAATCGCGGGGACCCGCCGTGCCGAGCGCGGCGCGTGCGACGAGGCGCTCGACGTCGTGGATCGTCTTGAGCGTGTCGCGCAGCTTGGCGCGCGCGTGCGCCCGAAAGGCCAGATCCTCCACGGCGTCCAAGCGATCCTGAATGCGTTCGAGCGAGACGAGTGGCCGGAGGAGCCATGCGCGCATCAGGCGTCCGCCCATCGGCGTCATCGTGTGATCGAGCTCGTGGAGCAGCGACCCGGTGCGGGCGCCGTCGGCCGCTTCGATCACCTCGAGATTCGCGAGCGTCGTCGGATCGATGAGGAGGCAGTCGGCTTCGGCTCTGAACGCGATGTCGCGGACGTGGGTCAGCTCGGCTTTCTGCGTGTCGCGCAGATATTGGACGGCGGCGCCCGCAGCGCACACGGAGGCGGGATGATCGTCGAGCCCGAACCCCTGCAGCGTCTCGGCGCGAAGCTGCGCGAGCAGGGCGCGGCGCGCGGCGTCGTACTCGAACGTCCACGTCTCGGCGTACGTGACGCGCGCGTCGATTCGCCGCACGGCCAGCAGATCCGCCGCGGCCGCGAATCCCAACGGGGCGAGCACCTCTCGCGGACGCAGCACCGCGAGTTCATCGGCGAGCGCATCGCGCCCGGCGTCGCCGATATATTCCGCGGCGGTGAATTCGCCCGTCGAGAGATCCAGAAGGGCCGCGCCGAAACCCGGGCCGGGATGCGCGGGTGCGAGCGTCAGCAGCAGCGCGGATTCGCGCGCGTCGAGATACCCCGCGTCGGTCAGCGTGCCCGGCGAGACCACCCGCACGACCTCGCGCTTCACGAGGCCCTTGGCCTTTCGCGGATCCTCCACCTGCTCGACGACGGCGACGCGAAATCCTTTACGTACCAACCGCGCGATGTACCCGTCGGCCGCGTGAAACGGCACGCCGCACATCGGAATCGCGCCGCCGTTTGCGTCCTTCGCGCGCGAGGTGAGCGTCAGCTCGAGCGCGCGCGCCGCCGTCAGCGCGTCCTCGTAGAACATCTCGTAGAAATCGCCCATCCGAAAAAACACGATGGCGTCGCGGTACTGCCGTTTGGCGTCGAAATACTGCCGCATCGCCGGCGTCGTACCGGCAGATTCGTGAGATGCGGAGTTCATGGGAGGGAAGGGGCGAGTATAACATTGGCGATTGCCGATTGACGGTTGCCGATTGATTGTCGAGTGATGAGTGGGCATTGACGATGGGATTGCTGCGTGGGGATTGACGATTGGGTTGGCGATTGCCGATTGTGACAGTGCTTGCGCTCGATACCTCGTCGGCAGCGGCGAGCGCGGCTGTGGTACGCGACGGTTTGATCATTGCCGAGTGCGCGGGCGAGGAGGGACGCACGCAGGGCGAACGGCTGCCGCGCGAGCTGATGAGGGTGCTTGACGTGGCGGGAGCGACGCTCGGCGACATCGATCAGTACGCCGTCTGCCTCGGACCCGGATCGTTCACCGGTCTGCGCGTCGGCATCGCGACGGTGCAGGGACTTGCGCATTCACGCGGGGCGCGCGTCGTGCCCGTCACGGCATTCGAAGCGCTGGCCTCGAGCGCACCGGCGGGACCCGAACGAGTGGCCATCTGGATCGATGCGCATCGCGGCGAAGTATTCGCGACGCTGCTCGCATCCGATCACCGCACGGGCGTCGAAGCGCCCACGTCTCTGACGCCCGCTGCGACGCTCGAGGCGTGGGCGCCATCGCTCTCGGCCGCCGAGCGCGTGCGATTCATCGGCGATGCCGCCGTCCGGCACCGCGATTTCATCACGGCGCGCCTCGGCGGCTTGGCCGTCGTGGACGCCACCCCCCCGCGCCTCGCCGGCATCGTCGGCCAGATCGCGTGCGCCGATCCGAGTCGCGCGGTCGCGCCGCATGCGCTGGCGCCGCTCTATGTCCGGCGCCCCGATGCCGTGCTCGACCGCGAGCGAGCCAGGCGCGCGACGCCGCCCGAACACTGACGTGCGAATCGAGCGCCTCGTCGCCGACGATGTCAACAACGTGTCCTTCGCCTCCGACGTCGACGCCGTCGTTGGGCTCGAGTCGGCGTCGTTCACCAACCCATGGCCGCGCGAGACGCTCGTCTGGGAGCTCCAGAATTCAGACGTGACCCGGGTGTATCTGCTTCGCACGGACGAAGGACCGGTGGCGGCGTTCTGCTCGTGCTGGATCGTGTTCGACGAGTTGCACATCAATACCGTCGCCGTCGCGCCAGCGGAGCGGCGCAAAGGGCTCGCGACCGCGCTCCTCATGCGCGTGATCGAAGAGGCGGCCGCGGCCGGCGCCATCCGGGCGACGCTCGAGGTTCGCGCGTCGAACGCGGCCGCGCTGGCGACGTATGCACGGCTGGGATTTCGCGTCGCCGCCGTCCGACCCGGCTATTACGTCAAGCCCGACGAAGACGCGCTGATCCTCTGGCGCGAGCGGCTCGACAGGCCGTCCGGGAATCCTTGAAGGCCCCCGGGTCTTGTGCTACCGTGCCCGTATGAATGTCCGCAGGTAGGTCCGGAAACAAGGAGGCGGAAATGTCGACAGACTTCGAAGAGTTAAAGCAGGAATTGCTGAAAAGCGATGACGAGTTCCGCCAACTCGCCACCAAACATCACGACCTCGACGAACGAATTCACAGCCTCGCCACCCGCGCATATCTCTCAGAACCCGAACAACTCGAAGAAGCCACCCTGAAGAAGAAAAAGCTCCACCTTAAAGATCAGATGGAGAACATTTTGCGGCACCATCGCGGGCTCGAACCGGCCCACGCCTCGCCGCGCTTATAGCTCCGGCGATTTCCGGAAAGCTTCAGGGCCGGTCTATCGTAAGACCGGCTCTTTTCATGTACGTATGATGCGAATCGACAAAGCCGGCGCGCCCTTCATCGCCGGCGCCCTCATCCCGGCTGCCGCTCTCGCGGCCGCGAAACGCGTTGGCTGGGCGGCCGGTTTCGGCGCGCTCGCGGCGTTTTTCGCCTATTTCTTCCGCGATCCTGATCGCAGCGTTCCATCTGACGACGGTCTCGTGGTGTCGCCCGCGGACGGCCGCGTGATGTTCGCCGGACCGTCAGACGACCAGGGAGGTCCTCCGGGCAGGTGGACGCAGATCACGATTTTCCTTTCGCCGATCGACGTGCATATCAACCGCACGCCCGTGGAAGGCAGAGTGACGCGGATCGAGTACCGGCCCGGGCGTTTTCTTCCCGCCTACAAGCCGGACGCGTCTCAAAACGAGCTGAACGAGATCTGGATCGATCGCGGCGCCGACACGATCGTCGTGCGGCAGGTCGTCGGTGTGCTCGCGCGGCGGATCGTCTGCCGCATTGGGGAGGGGCAGACGCTGGCGCGCGGCGAGCGTATCGGCCTGATGAAATTCGGATCGCGAATGGACGTGTACCTGCCGGTTCGTGCGGCGCTCGTGGCCGCCGTCGGCCAGCACGTCGTCGGCGGCGAAACGGTGTTGGCCCGCCTCTGAATCGAGCATGGTGATGAACCCTCTTCGTCGCCGCCGGGAAGAGCGTCCCGAGCGCTTCAGGCGAGGGGTCTATCTGCTGCCGTCGATGATGACGGTCGGGAACCTGCTCTGCGGC
>JBOGIZ010000724.1:0-6787 GCA_050747805.1 Vicinamibacterales bacterium
GCTCTGGACGAATCGCTTTCTTGGCGATCCTGCGCGGCCATACGGACGCCTCGACATCGGATCAGACGACGATCCATTTCTGGAAGATGGATGGCAGGCGCCCGAGCACGAGGGACCGATCACCTTCCGGTGGGCTGGAGCGGCGGCGACGCTGAGAATTCCGCTCGATCACCGAGCGCCTTTGCACATCCAGATCCGGCTGCACGCCTTCTCGTATCCAGGCGCCCCCGCCCAGACGGTTGACATCTCCGCCAACGGGCGTGCGTGCGCGCCGCTCGATGTACCCGCCAACTGGGCGACTCTTGACTGCGATCTTGACGCCTCGGCGTGGCGATCGGGATTGAATCGCGTCGCGCTTGATTTCGGCCACGCCGCGAGGCCTGTCGACGTAGGCCTGGGCGGCGACCCGCGGCTGCTCGCCGCGGCGGTCGACTGGATCAGGGTGACCGTTCAGCGGTAGAGCACCGTCACCTCCGCGCGGCCGCGCAGCTCGCCGATCCACGCGGCAATGGCAGCCGGGCGCTGCGACGAGTCGCCGAATCGCTGATTGAGATACGTCTGAATCCGAAGATCGTTGCGAATGAAGCTGCGCAGCTGGTCGCGCGTCATGGCGGCCTGATCGAGCTGGCGCGCAAACGCCGCGGCTGAACCGGCGCGCTGTTGCAGCGCGTCGACGCGAACGGTGATCTCGACGGGCTCCGGTTCCGGCGGTTGATACCGATCGACTTCAATCAGAATGAGCGCGCGGTCGATGAGCTTCTGCAGCGCCGCCTGCCGGCGATCCGGCGCGCTCGCGGGCACGTCAACCAACTGAAACGCCAGCGCGGCATTCACATCGGACAACGTGATCGGCTGCCCGCCGACGACCGCCGCAAGCTCGTCGATCACGTGGCTCCTGCCGGCTTGATTCGCGATCCGCGATTCGGGATGCGCGATCCGCGATGCGCGATCCGCGATCGATGCGCGATCCGCGATCCGCGATCCGCGATGCGCGATGCGCGGATGAGGGATGAGGGATGAGGGATTCACCATCCCGCAGGCGAGCGCGAGCGCCAGCACCGGCACCATCAGAACGCCTCCCCGATCGAAAAATGCAGCGCATAGGCCGGCTCGAGCTGGCCGCCGATGATACGCCGCTTCAGTTTGAACCCGATGTCGACGCGGATCGGGCCGATGGGCGATCGATACCGTCCGCCGAACCCGACACTCCCGAGCATGTGCGTGAGATCGAGGTCCGCAGCGTGTGCGAACACATTTCCGCCGTCCACGAACCCGACCACGCCGAACGGTCCGTGTACCGGTGCGCGCAGTTCGGCGTTCAGGATGACTTCCGCGTCGCCCCCGATTGGAAATCCCTGCGGCGAAATCGTGTCGGGCCGCCCGATGCTGTCGAGCGCGTACCCTCGAATCGTCGTGTCGCCGCCCGCGAAGAAGCGCTCTGCCGCCGGAAGTTCGACGCTCTGAAGGGAGATCACGCCTGTAGTCGGATCGGGCGCCAGTACCGGAAAAGCGTTCGCGACGCCGAGGCGCGCACCGCCGGCGAACACGAGATGCGGTTTGCCGAGATTGCGGTAGATGAACCCCTGCAGGAAGGTCTTGGTGAATCCGACCTGCGATCCGATCGCGCGCGCGGCAAACGTCGCGTCGGCGCTGAGGAGAGCGCCGTGCTGCGGCTCGAGCAGATCGTCGCGCGTATCCCGCGAGAGCGCGAGCGAGATGGCGGACAGCCGGACCTGCGAGAACAGACGGTCGACGGTAATCTGATCCTGGGGAAGAATGTTTTGATCGAAGAGGTGCGTCTCGTCGAACGAGTAGCGAAGGCTCGCGCGAACCTTGGGAGAAATGCGATGCGCGACCTCGGCGTTGAGTCCCTGGCGCGTGAAGTCAAACGACGTGCGCACGCCCTGCTCCACCGCGGCGGTTGCCGTGAGGTCGCCGAAGCCGCCGAAGGCCTGCGGCTCGCGATACGTGCCGACGACGCGGTACTCGGCGAAGCCGAACTGCTTCGGGTCCTCCGGGTTGCTGTCGTCGGGCCGCAGACCGAGGCGCGTGTACAGATCGGCCGACCTGTTCTTGCCGCCAAGGTTTCGTCGCCCGATCTCGAAAAAGCCGCGCGGCGCGAATTCGTAGCGCTCGGTCGACGTCCCGGACACGGTGGGGACCAGCAGTCGATCCACTTCAAAGCCGCCACCGTAGCCGATCGTCGTCTGCAGCGCTTCCTCGACGGTCACGACGACGTCGGTCTTCGAGGGATCGCCGTGCGAGACCGTCGCGATCTGCACGCGGCGGAAGAGGCCCAGCGCGTCCAGCCGACGCCGGCTTTCGGTCTCATTCGAAAGGCCGAGCGGCTGTCCCTCGTGCAGCCGCAGCTCGTGCTCGATGACCGACGTCTCCGTGCGCGTGTTGCCGTTGACGAAGATGTGCTGCACGATCGTCTGGGGGCCTTCGGTCACGTTGAACGCGATATTGGCGCGCTCGCCGCCAGACGCCTTCGTCACGGTCGCGGGCGGGACGGTGACGTCGACCGCTGCGTAGCCCGCGTTCAGGTAATCGACCTGAATCCGATCGCGATCGGCGAGGATGGTCGGCGCGTAGTACGGCGCTCCGGGCTTGGTCTGCACGTCCCGCAGCAGATAGTCGGTCTTCAGCGCCCGGTTGCCAGTCACTGTGACGGCGCCGACGAGCACGCGCGGCCCTTCCTGGATCGTCAGCACCGGCGTGACCAGGCCTGGCGCCGTCTCGTTTTCCGCCGCCTGGATGTTCACTGACGCGAAGCCGCGCGTCAGGTACAGCTGCTTGATCGCGGACACGGTGGCATCGAGGCGGCCGGAAATGAACGGATCGCCTCGCGCGAGCTTCATCAACGGCCGCATCTCGCCGATCGAGATCGACCGCGCTCCATTCACCTGCACGCCGCCCCTGGTGACACGGTACAGCCGGCCCCGGCTCACGTGGAAGACGATGACGAGCTTATTGTCGGATGGCGTCTGCTCCGGGGGGCTCACCGCCGCCTTCCAGTATCCAAGCTGCTGGAAATACTCAGTGATGTTGTGCGCGGACTGGTCCAGCAAATCCGGGTCGACCGAGCCCTCCCGCTCGATCGGAACGAGATCGGGGAGCTTCTCGGCCGGGATCTGATCGCCGGTGATCTGCACGCTGACGTGCGGTCCCGTCGTGATCGCGACCGCGACGTCGGCTTCAGTGCGATCGGCGTTGGGGTGGGCATCGGTCCTCGCCGCGGCCTCGTAGAAGCCGCGCTGCTTCAACGCGCCGATCAGCGTGTCGATGCGCCGCTGCAGCTCCGCCGGAATGTACGGCGCGCCCGGCGTGAGGCCAAGACGGGCGGCGGACTGCGCCGGGGGCTCGTCGGTTCCCGTCACGGTTGCATGCGCGATCGTCGCGCGCGGTCCGGTGTTGACGTCGAAGACGAGCGTCGCCGACTCGTGGACGTGATCGAGCAGCGGCGGCTCGGCCGAGACCGCAGCCTTGAGATAGCCGTTCTGGTGATACAGGTCCACGAGCGCGGCCACGACGTCGTCCGAACGGCTCACGGGCGGCGTCGGGCCCAGCCGCTCCGTCATCCTGGTGCGCAGCGCCGACTCCGGCAGGCCAAGCTCGCCATGAAACTCCACGCGCGTGACGGGGTGCACCGGCGTCAGCGCGTATTGCAGATCGACGCCCGCGCCGGCCTCGGTCCCTTCGACCTGGATGTTGGCGAATCGCGCGAGCGTGTAGAGCTGGATGATCGATTGCCGCACGTCGGCGAGCTTCAGCGGCATCCCTGGACGCGTCGAGATCGAATCGAGCAGCACGCGATCGGTCGAGGGCTTTCCTTCGATCGTGATCGTGACGGCATGGATGGGACGATCGGTGAATGCCGCCGCGGGCTCGGTCTGAGCGCGTGCGCTCGCCGGCGCGAGCAGCGCGGCGGCGATCAGCAACACACGAACGGACGCACACAGCAAGGGGCGCACGGACGTCAGAACGTACGGCGGACGCGGAAATCCACGGCGAACGTGCTGTTGCCGTTCTGCGTGAGGACCCATCCCAGATGATCGCTCTGATCGTACTCCAGGACGATCACTTGATCGCTCGTCGAGGTGCCAAGCGCGCGCGCGAACGTCAAATACGCGCGGCTCGACAGCCGCTTGCCGATGATCAGGCGCGCCGTCGGCGCCAGCGGATCCGCTTCGGTCCCAAGACTGGGAGCAATCTGGACCGTGTCGATGCCCAGGCCTTGTTCGACCGCGCGGCTCACCGATCCGGTGATGCCTCCGGCCAGTACCCTCAGAAGGCCGGCTTTAAGGAGCTGCTCTTCCGATTGCGTCGCCGCCTGCGGATTGAGCGCGTTCAGCTCTGAATTCTCCAGCGTGGTGCCCGTCGCCTGTCCGAACATGAGCGAGATGATGTCCACCGGCGCCAACGGCGGGTCCGAATTGAGCTGCAAATCCAGCTTCGTCCCGAGGGCGCCCGATACGCCGACCGTGATGCGATAGGTCTCCGACGTGGCCGAGCCGGCGATGCTCGTGGACGGCGCCGAGACGATGCGCGTTTCCGCCTGGATGTTGAAGAAGGGCTCGATCCGCGACGGATTATCGAAATCGATCGTGCCGCGGGTGATGTTGTAGCGGTTGCCTTCGAGAAAAATCTGGCCGCGATCGATGTCCGCGTGACCGAGCAGGACCGGCCGTTGGTACGTCCCCGTCAGCGTGAGGTCGGCGCGCGAAACGATTTGCGCAATGTTGTTGTCGATCCGCAGCGTGGACGGCGCATGGATGTTCACGTCGAAGCGCAGCGGCAGCGTCGCGCTCGCCGTTGGGGCCCCCGGCAGGCCGCCGCCTCCGCCAGCGCCGGCGATATTGAAGATGTCGACGTCGGGCTCGAAGCGTTGAGTGTACACGCCGTCCACCAGGCGGACGTCGCCGCCGAGCAGCAGCCCCGATGTGTTGCCGCGAAGCGTGAGCGTGGCATCGATGACCGAGCGGAATCCCTCGGGATAGCGCAGGTGCATGTTCTGGCCGGACGCGGTCAGATCGATATCGTCGAGCGAGAATCCCTTCAGGCCGATGCGGCCGCTGAAGTTCACCGGCCCGCCGCCGAGCTGCGCGTTTGCCTCGACGACGCGGATCGTCTGTCGATCGAACGCGAGGCGCGCGTTGATGTCCTGGAGACTGTGCGGCAGATCCCCGTACCGGATCCGCGCACCTGAAATACTCGCGCTGCCGGAAAAGACCGGCGCGGAGAGCGATCCGCGTATGTGCCCCTGGAGCGACGTGCTGCCCGATGTCTGCAGCTCTCCGCGATAGAACGCCTGCAGGATGCCGAGGTTCGCATCGCCCGAGGCGTCGATGGCGATCTGACGATCGTGCAGATCGATCTGCCCTCCGAGCTGCAGCGCCGTGCCCTGTCCGGACAGCTTCAGCGCCTCGACCTTGAGGACGTTGCGATCGAGCGCGAGCTTGATCGCGCCGTTGTTGGACGCCGGATAGTCGAACAGCTTCAGATTGAGCTTCGTGACGTCCGCTTCGACGAGCAGGTGATCGAGGTCCGCCAGCTCGCCCACCGCATGGATGCTGCCGTCGGCCACCGCCGTCGTGAACGGCGACAGAGTCGGCGCGAAGAAACGCAGATAGGGATCGAGCGAGGTGTCCGTGAACTGGAGGGTCATGTTCGCGTCCATCTCGGGCGTCAGCGCCAGCCGGCCCGATCCGGTGACGGACAAACGCTTCGACTGCGCCTCCACCTGCATCGTGACCAGATCGTTTCGCAGCTGCAGAAGGCCGTTGACCTGGCCGATGCCTTCGTCGCCGGCGTACAGGTCGGCGATCGCGAGCTTCACGTCGTAGCGCGGCACCTGAAACGTGCCGCGGCCCGTCGCGGTGAACCCGAGCGTCCCTGAAAGCGGCGCGCGGGGAAACGAGAGCGTCGCGAGCGACTCGACGGGAATTTTCGCGCCGTCGGCGTCGAACGAATACGCGCCGTCCCATCCGACACGCGCCGCGCCGGTCATGTGGCCGGTGCTCTTCGCGATCTCGATGGCATCGAAGCTGACGCCCGTGCCATCGAACAGGAGATTGCCATGCGCGCTGTCGAATGTTTCCCGGTATGCCGTCCCGTGATCGATCTGCAGGCGGCCGAACCCCTGCGGCCCCAGATACCTGCCGTACAAGTGGAACTCTCCCGACAACAGGCCGTCAACGGGATAGGCTTCGATGCCGAAGGCCTGACGCAGATCGATGAGCGGCCGCTTCGATACGCGGATGCTCGCGTTGATTTCTTCGCCGTTGTCCTTGCGCGGGAAGCCGAGCGAAAAGCGTCCTTCGGCGTCGATCCGGGACTCGCCCGCGGTGACCGCGCCGTGCGTCACGTCGACATAGCTGTTCTGCACAACGAGGTCGGCGGCGGCGTGTCCCCATTGCACGTCCCAGGCACGCATGCGATCGCCGTCAAAGTGTCCTTCGATCCTCGGCTTCGCGAACGTCCCCGTCATCGTTCCGTCGAACACGCCGCGGCCGCCAATCGGAATGGCTTCCGTCGGCTGCCCGAACGCGGTCAGGATTCCGGAGAGAAGACGATCGCTCTCCTGCCAATCGAGACTCGTCACGTGAAACGGGATCTCGGAACGCTGCGCCCAGGCTGTACGGCCGCTGAAGTCCACGTAGGTTTCGTCGGTCGCGGCCCAGCCGGAGGCGATCGTGATCCACTCGGGGCTGAGCGCATAGCTGATGTGCGCGGCAGCGGGGACGTAGCCGATCGATTGGCGCGGATTGAACGGTCCGACCAGGGG
>JBOGIZ010000725.1:0-3436 GCA_050747805.1 Vicinamibacterales bacterium
AGGTTATCGTGGTTGAAGACCGCCGCAAAGCCAGCATCCGCCTCACGGGCCTCCAGGTCCTGATTGTCGCCGCCTTTTCCGCGCTCGCCGTGGGCTTCTGGGTGCTGCAGGTCGTGCAGCACCAGCAGTACAACGAGATGGCGGAGAACAACAACCAGCGCACCCTCGCGCTGCGGGCGCCGCGCGGCCTCGTGTTCGATCGCGACGGGCGCGTGCTGGTCGAGAACCGTCACTCGTACAGCATCTCCATCGTCCGCGAACACACGAAAGATCTGTCGCGCACGATCCGGATTCTCGCCTCGGTGCTCGGCCTCGGGGAGCCAGGCGTGCGGACGATCGTCGAGCGGCATCGTCGCGAGCCCACGTACCGGCCGATCACGATCATCCAGGACGCGTCGCTCGCGCAGGTGGCCGCCGTGACCGCCCACAAGCTCGAGCTGCCGGATGTGCTCATCGAGCAGATTCCGACGCGGAGGTATCTCGACGCGCTCGCCGCGCACCTGTTCGGCTACGTCGGCGAGGTCAACGACGCGCAGGTGGCCTCCGATCCCGCGCTCAAGAGCGGCGATATCGTCGGACAGCAGGGCATCGAGAAGGCCTACAACAATCTGCTCGTGGGGCAGGACGGTGCCAAGCGCGTTGTCGTCAACAGCGTGGGACGCGAGATCAGAACGCTCGACGAGGACCAGCCGGAGGAAGGGCAGCGCCTGCGCCTGACGATCGACTACGACGTGCAGAAGGCCGTCGAAGACGGGTTCGCCGCGGCCGGCGAGGGTGGGCTGACCGATGCGGGCGCGGCGGTCATTCTCGACCCGCGCAACGGCGAGGTCCTCGGCTTCAGCAGTCTGCCGGCCTACGATCCGAACGCCTTTGCGTCGGGCATTGATCGCGCGACGTGGGCGTCGCTCAACGCCGATGCGCAGCGGCCGTTGCAGGACCGCGCGATCCAGGGCCGGTACTCGCCGGGGTCGACCTTCAAGATGGCGGTGGCGCTGGCGGGTCTGGAGGAAGGCATCATCACCCCGGACTTCAAGGTGTACTGCCCGGGACACGCCAACTTCTACGGCCGCGAGTTCCACTGCTGGTTGAACTATAAGGGCGGCCACGGCACCGTGGATCTGCGGCGCGCGATCGCGGAGTCGTGCGATGTGTACTTCTACACAGTCGCCAACATGGTCGGCGTGGACAAGATCAACAAGTGGGCGACCGCGCTCGGCCTCGGCGTGATGAGCGGCATCGACCTGCCGAACGAAGTGCAGGGCCTCGTCCCCTCGACGCGGTGGAAGCTCGAAGCGCGGCACGAAAAGTGGTACGCCGGTGAAACGATCTCGGTGGGCATCGGGCAGGGGGCCGTTTCGGTGACGCCCGTGTCGATGGCGGTCTACACCTCGTCGCTCGCCAACGGCGGCACGCGCGTGACGCCGCATCTGCTGGAGGCGGTCGACGACGGCTCCGGCTGGAAGCCGGTTCCGCCGCCGGCGCCGCAGTCGCAGGTGCAGATCGATCCCGACAAGCTGCAGGCGATCCGCGACGGGTTGTGGATGGTCGTGAACGGCACCGACCCCAGCGCGACTGGACACGGCGCCCAGATCGCGGGCCACGATGTCTCGGGAAAGACCGGCAGCGCGCAGGTCATCTCGAATGCGGGCCGCATCGCCGCGGCGCGCAGCGGCAAGGACTTGCGCGATAACGGCTGGTTCGTGTTCTTCGCGCCGCGCGATCATCCCACCATCGCCGGCGCCGTGTTCCTGGAACACGGTATTCACGGCGGCAACGCCGCACGCGTCGCGCACCATATTCTGGCCACGTACTTCGCGAAGGTCGACGGCAAGCCGCTGCCGCCGCCGCCGACGCACGAAGACCTGCACCTCGACTACGCCGATCCCTACGCCCACGGCGCGATCGTCAACGGCGGCCACAACCACAACTGAGCGATGTTCGAGCGCCGCCTCTACTTCCACATCGACTGGCTGCTCCTCGGAGCCGTCCTCCTGCTGTCGGCGGTCGGCGTGGCGATGATTTACAGCGCGACCTACGTCGTGCTGCCCACCGGCGGGCATCCTGGGCCGCAGCCGCTGACGCAGCTGTACGCGCTCGCCATCGGCCTCGTCGCCCTGCTCGTCTGCCTGATGATCGATTACCGCGTCCTCGCCGACCATTCGCTGCTCATTTACGGCGGGCTGCTCGCGCTGCTCGGCTTCGTGCTCTTCAAAGGCCAGACGCAGATGGGCGGGCAGCGGTGGATCCCGATCGGCCCGTTTCACCTCCAGCCTTCCGAGTTCGCGCGCCTGGCGGTTGGGCTGCTGCTCGCGATGTTTTTCGGCGAGAACCGCCGTGGTGCGCGCAATCCCACCGATCTGGCGATTGCCGGGGCGTTCACGGCCGTGCCGCTGCTGCTCATTGCGAAACAGCCCGATCTGGGGACGGCGGTCACGCTGGTGCCGGTATTCGTGGGCGTCGCATATCTTGCCGGCATGCGGATGCGGCTCCTCGGCATTCTCGTCCTCGCGTCGCTGCCGCTTGGATTGATCGCGTACAAGTTCGCCCTCAAGGACTACCAGCGGCAGCGGATCGAGACGTTTCTCAATCCGGAGCAGGATCCGCGGGGCGCCGGCTATCAGACGATTCAGGCGCGGATCACCGTCGGATCGGGCGGTCTGACGGGCAAAGGCTTCCGCAAGGGGACGCAGGGACAGTACAAGTTCCTGCCCGTCGCCCACAACGATTTCATCTTCTCGGTTCTTGCCGAAGAGCAGGGCTTCATCGGCGTGCTCGTGGCTCTCGGCCTTTATCTGTTCGTGATTCTGCGATCGCTCGAGGCGGCGCGTCTGGCCAAGGACCGCCTCGGGGCGTATCTCGTGGGAGGCATCATCACCGGTTTTGCGTTTCAGGTGATTTACAACATCACGATGTCGGCCGGTCTCGCGCCGGTGAAGGGGATTACGCTGCCGCTCATGAGCTATGGCGGCTCCTCGCTCATTTCTGCGCTGGCCGGCTTCGGACTCATCCTCAACGTGAGGATGCGGCGGTTTACCAACTAAGGCGGATCATGCTGTGGCTTCTGCTTGCGTGTGCCCTCGCGGCGCTCGTCGCGCTGGCGGCCGCTGAGATCCGCGCGCGGAGTGTTTTCCATGAACAAGGAGATGATCATCTCCTCGGACCCGCACGAAACGCGGGTCGCCATTCTCGAAGACGACCAGGTCGTCGAAATCTTCATCGAACGCGAGAATCAGCGGGGCGTGGTCGGCAACATCTACAAAGGCCGAGTCTCGAAGGTGCTCCCGGGCATGCAGTCGTCCTTCGTCGACATCGGTCTCGAGCGCGACGCGTTCCTGTACGTCTCTGAAGTCGACAACACCCTCGAAGAGTTCGAAAAGCTCGCGGGGGAAGACGAGGACGACGAGGAGTCCGCCTCCGCTCGCGTTGACAACGGCGC
>JBOGIZ010000726.1:0-2231 GCA_050747805.1 Vicinamibacterales bacterium
CCCCCGGCCCGCGGCCGCCGCCTTGCCTCGCAGGCGAGGCTGACGCGGTCGGACTTGCCGAGCCTCGCGCCGCCAGCGCCGCGCGCTGCAGATCCTGATCCTGATAGAACCAGTCGACATTCCGATCGCGGCCGTCGGGGTCCGCCACCGGCGTCACCGAGACGTAGACGTTGTTGCGAATCTGCGTGATGAGCGGCGAGGTCTCCGTCGCGAGACGGTACACCAGCTCCATCAGCATCTCGGACGGACCAGTCTCGCCGCTGTGGAGACCGCCCATCAGGTGATAGTGCGGCTTCGTGGTCAGAATGAGCTGCTTGATTTGATCCTGCGTGAGGCCGCGCGGGTCAGCGAGCTTCGCCAGATCGTCGCGGTTTTTCTGCAGGTTCTTCATGTTCTGATCGGAGCTCACCCACACGACGACGAGTTCGCGGCCCTCATCCGATTTGCCGATCGTCTCCACCTTGACGCGCGGCGTCGCGGCCGCGAGCGCGCGGTAGTACTTCAGGATGTCGGCGTAATACGTCAGCCTGTACGGCGCGCCGATGTAATAGCCGAGCACGTCCTTGGGCGTCGGGATGCCCTTGACGAGCGGGAGATGATCGACGAGCGGGCTCATGTAGTACGAGGGTCCCGTCCACTCCTTCACCAGCTTCGCAAACACCGGATCCTGCGGCTGCGCCGGATCGAATGTCTCGGTGACCATCTGCTGCGCCGGCAGCGAGACCACCGCCAGCATCAGGGCCAGCATCAGGGCCACGCCGAACACGAACTTACGCATGAAAGCTCCGTTATGGAATTGAGGCGGGACCGATGTTACTCGATCTTCGTCGGTCATTTGATGCGCACCGTCGTCTCGAATTTCCGGTAGTTTGAATAGTCGGCTTGCCCAGCCACGCGCTCGAGACTGCCGTCGTTGATCACGTCGTACGCCTCGCGCATGGACTGGGGCAGCCACATCCCCAGACGATCGCTCGGCGCGTAGCTGACATCGATCTCCGCCGACCCGTCCGATCGCGGGCCGAAGGTCTCTTTGACGACTTCCTTCAGGCCGAGCCGCAGCCGCGTGCGCCGGATGATTCCTGACGCGGGATCCACCCAGATGCTGCCCTCCGACGGGACGGAGCGGCCGTCAGCTGTCCGGATGAGCGTCGGCTTGTCTTTTTCACGGAACGCGATCTCGATTGATCCGTCAGCAGCCACGCCGAGACGCGAGAACTTGAAGCGATCCAGGTTTTCGGGCTTGAAGAAAAAGAGCGCCGTGGTGGGCACATTGAAATTGCGATAGACCGGACCGATGTTGAAGCGTGCGCCTTCGTCTGAGAGAGCGCGCGCCTCGCTGAGTCCGCCGGAATGAGATGTCAGGATCGTCACGAGCCGATTCTCGTGATCCGTCACGGGTCGTCCGTCCACCTGGATGACGTCGCGGAAACCGAGCCACTGGTTCAGCGTTGGATCGCGCACGATCGCGAACTCGGCGACGAGCGTCCGGAAGTCGCCGACCGCGGAGCCGGTCGTCTCGTCCTGCTCGTACTGTTCCGTTCCGACCACGACCGATGCCTTCTCGCCATACCCTTGCACGTACGCGCCGAGACGCTGGATCAGCACCTTGAGCGGCGGGATTGCTGTCCGCACATCGACGCTCGTACCCGACCGAGCCGCGCTTGCAGCGGAACCAGCCAGCGCCCACACCGCGATCAATACTCCGCAGGCGGTTCGGTTGGCTCTCATAGGACCGCTACTCCGTCGGGGCGCCCTGCAGCAGCGGCTCGCACGCAAGCGTCCGCGCGCCCTTGTCGTCGCACACCGCATACCGGATGTGCTCGCCGCCGTACATGGAGACGCCTGCGTGCTCGCCCTTCGCATTCAACACATAGAAGTTGATGCTGAAATTGGGATCGCCATTCGGCTTCTTGAGCCGCGTCACGGTCTGCGCCTTGATGCGCCGCAGCCCTTCGAATCCCGCGTCCTTCGGGTGCATCCCGCGGCGCATGCACTCGACGATGAAAAAGGAGGTCAGATTGTAGAGGTTCGCTTCTCCCAGGCCGGTCGAGCCTGCCGCGCCGACCTCGCCGTCGACGTACAGCCCCGCGCCGAGCACCGGCGAATCACCGACTCGCCCGGGAATCTTGAACGCCAGACCACTCGTCGTCGTGACGCCGCAGATCGCGCCGTCAGCGTTGATGCCGTTGCAATTGATCGTTCCGTAGATGTGATTGCGATCAATCCAGCGG
>JBOGIZ010000727.1:0-1664 GCA_050747805.1 Vicinamibacterales bacterium
GAGCTCACCCGATCCCACGTTCTCGTTCGTGTAGAACTTGATCTTCTTGAAGCCGACGACGCGCGAGACGACGTGGACCTCGCCGTGCGAGCGATGGGCGATGGGCGATGACCGATGACCGATGGGCGATGGGCCGTCACCGATGACCGATGACCGATGGGCGATGACCGATGCGTCCCGATCGATGTCCGAGGGATCGCCAGCGAACGGCGCGTGCTCCTCTGCGTGCCCCTCGGCCATCGACCATCGGCCATCGGCCATCGACTCGCACGTATCGCGCATCGTCACCTCCGCGTCCTCTTCGGCCATCGGCCATCGGCCATCGGCGCTCGACTCGAACGTATCGAGCACTGTCACCTTCGTGTACGTGATCGCGTCGGTGTAGTAGTCGCAGTCGACCGACCGGACGAAGGCCTTGCGGCCGTCGAAATCGAGCGTCTCGACCTGAAACAGCTGGCCTTCGATGATGTAGATGGCTTTTTCGTGGAGCGTCGCGGGACCGCTCGAAAAGTCCGTCTCGCCGATGACCCGCTCGCCGCGCGTGACGTCGACGATCACGAAGTTGTCGCTCGAGATCGATCGCAGGCTGACGGCATCGGCCGGATACGATTCGTGCGTCCAGTTCCATTGGCCGTCGGCGTGGTGGACGAAGCCTTCCTCGGCGAGCACCGAAAGGATCTCCTGCACGTCCTGCGGCCCGAACTGCTCGTCGGTCGAAAACGGCAGCTCGAAGGCCGCGCATTTCACGTGATCGAGCAGGATGTGCAGGTTGTCGGGGTTGATGAGCGCGTGTTCGGGTGACGCCTCGAAGAAGTAGGACGGATTGCGAATGATGAACTGATCGATCGGCGCGCTGCTCGCGACGAGCACCGCCGCCGAGCGCGTCGACCGGCGGCCGGCGCGGCCGGCGCGCTGCCACGTCGCGGCGATCGTGCCCGGATAGCCCGCCAGGACCGCCACGTCGAGCGCGCCGATGTCGATCCCCAGTTCGAGCGCACTGGTCGAAACGACGGCGCGCACGTGCCCCTCACGCAGCCCGCGCTCGATCTCGCGGCGCCGGTTCGGCAGATAGCCGCCGCGATACCCGCGGATGACGTCGGCCGCGCCAGGCGGTCCCTGATAGGCGTCTTTCAGATAGGTGGTCAGAATCTCGGTCGCGAGGCGGCTCTGCGCAAACAGAATGAGCTGCAGATTGTGCTTCAGGAACTCGATCGCGACGCGGCGAGCCTCCGAGAGATACGACCGGCGGATGCCGAGCTGCGCGTTGACGACGGGCGGATTCACGAAGAGAAAGAACTTCTCGCCGCGCGGCGCGCCGCTCTGTTCGATCAATTCGAACGAACGGCCGGTCAGCGCTTCCGCCAGCTCGCGCGGATTCGCGATCGTGGCCGACGAGCAGATGAAAATGGGATCCGAACCGTAGTGCCGGCAGACGCGCTGCAGCCGGCGCAGAATGTTCGCCAGATGGCTGCCGAACACGCCGCGATACGCGTGCAGCTCGTCGACGACGACGAATCTGAGATTCTCGAACAGCTTCGCCCAGCGCGGATGGTGCGGCAGGATTCCTGAGTGCAGCATGTCGGGATTGCTGAGCACGACATGGGCACGGCCTCGAATGGCGCGGCGGGCGTCTTGTGGCGTGTCGCCGTCATAAGTGAACACAC
>JBOGIZ010000728.1:0-9616 GCA_050747805.1 Vicinamibacterales bacterium
GGGTTGCACCACGTCACGCTCCGCGTCGACGACATCTCGGCGGCGCTCGCGGAGCTGAAGGCGCGCGGCGTGCGGCTGATCGACGAGTCGCCCCGTCCCGGTGCGCACGGTTCGCTCGTCGCCTTCATCCATCCGTCGAGCGCGCACGGCGTGCTGATCGAGCTCAAGCAGTCTGCAGGGGAACACTTTTCTTGAGAACGTGGAAATTGGGAAGGTGTGTGGTCAGCGCGTCGTCAGCGCTGGCGGAGTGTTTCGCGGAGGAATCCCTCGGAGCGCGCCGGGCGCGCGTCAGACGGAAAAACGCGCTGGAGCGGCCAGAAATCCGCACGGGGTGTACCACGCGAGGACTCCGGGGCCCCGTGCTGCCGCCGACAGATCCGCGGCAGCGCGTTTTTCCGGCGCGCGCAGCGGGATTCCGGAGCGAAATGCTTCGCCGGCGCGGCACACGATCGCCAGATACATTGGAAGTTGGGAGTTGGTAGTTGGGAGCTGGAAATTGACATTTGGCGATCTTGAACTGACGCCGCTCGTGGACGCGCGCTTTCGACTCGACGGCGGCGCGATGTTCGGCGTCGTGCCGAAGCCGTTGTGGCAAAAGCGCGCGCCAGCCGACGAGCGCAACCGCATCGCGATGGCCATGCGGCCGCTGCTCGTCCGCGGCGCGCGCGTGATGCTCATCGACGCGGGCATCGGCGCGAAGTTCGATGCGAAATTCGCCGACATCTACGCGATCGATCGCGCGGAGCCGCTGGAGGCGGCGCTCGCCCGTGCGGGAGCGCCCGCCAGTGCGATCGAGATCGTCCTGGCGACGCACCTGCATTTCGATCACGCCGGCGGATTCACGATGCGCGACGGGTCCGCAATCCGGCCCGCGTTTCCGAACGCGCGCTACATCGTGAACCGAACCGAATGGGACGACGCGACGCATCCGACCGAGCGCAACCGCGCGAGCTACATCGAGGAGAATTTCACGCCGCTCGAGTCCGCCGGCGTCGTCGACTTCATCGATGACGATCGGACGGTTATGCCCGGCGTCCGCGTGCGGCGAACCGGCGGGCACACGCGCGCGCACCAAATCGTCTATCTGGAATCGGCGGGGCGCACCGCCGTATTCGCGGCCGATCTGATCCCGACGGCCGCCCACGTCGATCTGCCATGGATCATGGGATACGATCTCTTCCCGATGGAAACGCTCGCGTTCAAGCGCGCGTTCCTGCGGGAAGCGATCGACCGCGAGTATCTGATTCTCTTCGAGCACGACCCGACCATCGCGGCCGGCTACATCCGCGAAAAGAATGGACGCCCGTATATCGAACCGATGGGCGATGGCCGATGACGGATGGGCGATGGCCGATAACGGATGGCCGATGGTCGATGACGGATGGCCGATGAGCGATGGGCGATGACGGACCGACGATGACGGCACGGGTAACCGGTAACCGGCAACTGGCAACTGGCATGGAAGCGATCACCATCGGCATCATTGGCGGCAGCGGCCTCTATGACATGGCGGAGCTGACCGATCGCGAACAGCGGCGCGTGACGACGCCCTTCGGCGATCCGTCGGATCCGTACGTGATCGGCACATTGCGCGGGAAGCGCGTCGCGTTTCTCGCGCGCCACGGGGCCGGGCATCGTCTGACGCCGAGCGAGCTCAACTACCGCGCGAACATCTTCGGGCTGAAGACACTGGGCGTGGAGTTCATTCTGTCGGCGAGCGCCGTCGGCTCGCTGCAGGAGCGGTACGTGCCGCAGCACCTGGTGCTGCCCGATCAGTTCTTCGACCGGACGAAAGGGCGCATCAGCACGTTTTTCGGCCGCGGCCTCGTGGCCCACGTGGCCTTCGCGCATCCCGTGTGCGGCCGTCTGCGCGGTCTCGCGCACGACGCCTGCCGCAGTGTGGGCGCGACGGTCCACGACGGCGGCACGTATGTGTGCATGGAGGGACCGCAGTTCTCGACGCTCGCCGAGTCGAATCTCTACCGGGCGTGGGGAATGGACATCATCGGCATGACGAATCTGCAGGAAGCCAAGCTCGCGCGCGAGGCCGAGATCTGCTACGCGACCATCGCGCTCGTGACCGACTACGACTGCTGGCATCCGCAGCACGATTCGGTGACCGTCGACATGATCGTGGCCAATCTCGTCGCCAACGCCAGGACCGCGCAGCAGGTCATCGCCGAAGCCGTGTCGCGGCTGCCGGTCGAGCGCACGTGCGAGTGCGCCCGCGCGCTGGAGCACGCGATCCTCACACGGCCCGACGCCGTCCCGGATCAGGTCAAGAAGGATCTGGCGCCGATCATTGGCAAATACATAAAGTGAGGGCAGAGGCCAGGTCGCACTCCAGCCTCCAGCCTCCAACCTCCGGCCTCCAGCCTCCAACATGTCCATCGTCATCACCGGCTCGATCGCCTACGACTACCTCATGTCGTTTCCGGGGAAGTTCACCGAGCATTTCCTGCCCGAGCACATGAACCGCGTCAGCCTCAGCTTTCTCGTCGACTCGATGGATAAGCGCCGCGGCGGCTGCGCGCCGAACATCGCCTACACGCTCGCGCTGCTGGGCGAGCGCCCGCGGCTGATGGGGACGGCGGGGCAGGATTTCGATGACTATCGCCGGTGGCTCGAGGCCGCGGGCGTCGACACGACGCTCGTGAAGCAGGTGCCCGACAAGTTCACGGCGTCGTTTTTCTGCAGCACCGACGTCGACAGCAACCAGATTGCCTCGTTCTATACGGGCGCGATGGCCAATGCGGGCGAATTGTCGTTCCGCACGGTCGCCGATTGCCGCCTGGCGATCGTATCGCCGAACGATCCCGGCGCGATGCTGCAATACGCGGACGAGTGCCGCGCGCTTTCAATCCCCTACGTCTGGGATCCAGGCCAGCAATGCGCGCGCATGAGCGGGGACGAGCTCGCCGAGGGGCTGACGGGCGCGGCCATCGTCATCTGCAACGACTACGAATTCGAGCTCATTCGTCAGAAGACCGGACTCGATGCGGACGCGATTCTCGCGCAGGCCGGCGCGCTCGTGATTACTCGCGGCGAACACGGCTCGACCGTGCAGCGCGGCGGCGACACCCACGCGATTCCCGCGGTGACGCCTCACCGCATCGTCGATCCGACGGGCGTCGGCGATGCGTATCGGGGCGGCCTGCTCAAGGGACTCGCGATGGAAGCGCCGCTCGAGGTCTGTTGCCGGCTGGGCAGTGTCGCGGCGGCGTACGCGCTCGAGCATCTGGGGGGGCAGAGCCACGCCTACACATGGGATGAGTTCCGGTCCCGCTACGCGGCACATTTCGGACCTTTGTAATCGCGATCGCCGCCCACCCCTCGCGTTCGGGATGCTCGCTCGACAATTGATGGCGCGGGCGCGCGCGCGATCTAATATTGGCGGCATGCGACTGCTCGCTCGTATTCTCGCGATCGCCAGCGTGGCCTGGATCGCCGCGGTGGTGGCGGCGCCCTTCGCTGTGCAGTCGTCGAATCCGCTGCTGAGCGGCCCGGCGATCGCCGTCTACGCCGCGTCGGGCTTCATCTGTCATCAGCGGCCGGAGCGCTCGTTCTGGCTTTGGGGCGAGCAGCTGCCGGTGTGCGCCCGGTGTACGGGTTTGTACGTCGCGGCGGCGCTGGGCGCGCCGCTCGCCGCCATGTATGCGTCGGGATTCGCGCCCGCGCGCGCGTGGGGACTTGCGATCGTGGCGGGGTTGCCGACGCTGTTGACGTGGTCGGCCGAAATGGCCGGACTCGCGCATCCGTCGAATACCGTCCGCGCCGTGGCGGCGCTTCCGCTCGGCTTCGCGGTCGCGTGGCTGCTCCTGGGTACCCTCTTGAGCGATCGCCGACCGGCCTGATTGGCTGCGGCAATCGCCGCGCGCTACAATGCCCCGGATCGAATGGGCTCAAAAGTGACGACGGCGGAGGGTTCGCGCCCAGCCGCCGATCCGGTGAGATTGACAATGATCTGCGTGCTGGCCTGGCTCGTGCCGGGCGCAGGGCACCTGCTGCAGGGTCGCCGCGCGAAGGGCCTCATCCTGCTCATCGCGCTGCCGCTGATGTTCGCGATCGGGTTGTGGCTCGAGGGGCGCCTGTTTCCGCTCGAAATGAGCGATCCGCTGGTGTTTCTCGGAGCGATCGCCAACCGCGGCATCGGCGTGCCGTATTTCATCGCGCACATGCTCGACGCCGGCGCGGGCAGGGTCACGGCCGCCTCCTACGAGTACGGCAACACGTTTCTGATGACGGCCGGCCTCTTGAATTTCCTGGTCATTCTCGACGCGTTCGATGTCGCGAAGGGCCGAAAGTGACGAGTCATTTCCTGCTGCTCGCGGTCTTTGCATTTTTCGTTTCGCTCGTCTTCGCCGTGCTGCTGCGCGACGAGCCCCGCGGGCAGATCAGGACCGGCGCGCTCATGTTCGCGGGCTTCATCGCCGCCGCCTATATTCTTGGCTGGCTGATGTATCCGTTTCCTGTCTGACCGATCGAGACTCCATGAATTTCGAGAATCTGCTCCTCGAGCGCGACGGCGCCGTCGCCGTCCTGACCATCAACCGCCCGAAGGTGCTGAATGCGCTGAACGGCGCGACGATCGACGAGCTCCGCCGCGCCATCCTCGAGTTGAAGCATGACGCGTCGGTGCGTGTGGTCGTGCTGACGGGCGCGGGCGAGAAGTCCTTCATCGCGGGCGCGGACATCAACGAACTCGCGGTGCAAACGCCGACGAGCGGTCGCGAGCACGCGATGATGGGCCAGCATGTGTTCGACCTCATCGAACACATGGGCAAGCCCGTGATCGCCGCGATCAATGGCTACGCGCTTGGCGGCGGGTGCGAGCTCGCGATGGCGTGCACGCTGCGGCTCGCGTCGGAGACCGCGAGGCTCGGCCAGCCCGAAATCAATCTCGGCATCATTCCCGGGTACGCCGGGACGCAGCGCCTCGCGCGCCTCGTCGGCCGCGGCCGGGCGCTCGAGCTGCTGCTGACGGGCGATCCGATTCCAGCGCAGGAGGCATATCGTCTCGGTCTCGTGAATCGGGTCGTCGCGCCCGCCGATCTCCTGCCGCAGGCCAAGGCCCTGGCGGCCGTCCTCGCGGCGAAGGCTCCCATTGCCGTCCGCTACATTCTCGAGGCCGTGGACAAAGGCCTGCAGATGTCGTTCGGAGAAGCCCAAGTGTTCGAGGCGACGCTCTTCGGACTGGTGGCGAGCACCGACGACATGCGCGAAGGCACGCAAGCGTTTCTCGAGAAGCGAAAGCCCGAGTTCAAGGGGCGCTGACGTGCGGGAAGGTGCAGAGGCGACGCCGCTCGCGGGCGCCGAACCGTTCCGCTTCGCCGTCGTTGTTGCGCGTTTTCACGACACGATCACGAGCGCGCTCCGCGACGCCGCTGTGGCGGCCTTGAAGCAGGCGGGCGCGCGCGACGCACACGTGCAGGTGCTCGCCGTTCCTGGCGCATTCGAAATTCCGCAGGCCGCGCGGACGGCCGCGGCGACCGGCCGTTTCGACGCGATCATCTGCCTCGGCTGCATCGTCCGCGGCGAAACGCCGCATTTCGACTACATCGCGTCGGCGGTCGCGCACGGCATCATGTCGGCCGCCGGCGAGACGGGCGTCCCGATGACGTTCGGCGTGCTCACGACGAACACGATCGAGCAGGCGCGCGAGCGCGCGGGCGACGATGATGCCAACAAGGGGCGTGAAGCCGCCGCCGCCGCCATCGAGATGGCCGCGCTGCACCGCCTGCTGACGACGCGCGCGCCGCGATCGCGCACGCTTCGAGCATGAGCGCACCTTCGTTCGCCGCCCGCCACCGCGCGCGCGAAGCGGCGCTGCAGATGCTCTATCAATGGGAAGTCGGGCGGCTGACGCCCGCCGACGCCGCGCGCGCATACTGGGCGGGCCGCGACGCGCCTCCGTCGCCCGACGACGAGCATGCCGATTTCGATCCGCAGCAAACGGTGAACGAGCATGGGCGGCTGTTCGCGAACGCGCTTGTGGCCGGCACCGCCGCACGCGTCGCGGAAGAAGACGCGCTGATCGCCGCGCACGCCCGCAACTGGCGCATCGAACGGCTCGCCGTCGTCGATCGCCTGGTCCTGCGGCTGGCCATCTATGAACTGCTGGTCGAGCCCGAGACGTCCGCGAAAGTGATCATCAACGAGGCGCTCGAGCTTGCGCGGACGTTCAGCGGCGAGGACGCGGTGCCGTTCATCAACGGCGTCCTCGATGCGGTCCGGAAGGCGCTCGATCGCGAGTAAGGCGCCCCGAGAGGACGGCTGACGGCGGCTCACGAAGCACACTAAGATACGAAGATCACGACGAATCGTTGTGGTCTTTGGAGCTTGGTGATCGTCGTGCTTCAACCGTCGGTCGTGAGGCGAATGTCAGACGAGCAGCAGTCAGAATCCGATCAGATCCGCCAGCGGCGTGCGAACTTCGACGAGCTTGGGCGGCTCGGCGTGCCGCTCTATCCTCACACGTTCGCGCGAACGCACACGGTGGCCGGGCTGGTGCGCGCCTTTGGCGGCCGAACCCACGACGAGCTCGAGGCGGAGCGGGTCGAGACTGTTACCGCGGGCCGCATTCTCGCGATCCGAAGCTTCGGCAAGGCGAACTTTCTCGTCATCTCAGACGGCGAATCCAAGATTCAGGTCTACATTCGGAAAGACGCCCTCAGCGAGAGCGACTTCGCTGTCTTCAGGCTCCTCGACCTCGGCGATTACGTTGGCGTGCGCGGACGCTTGTTTCGGACGAAAACCAACGAGCTGACGATCTGGGCCGCGGGGCTCGAGTTCCTCGCGAAGTGCTTCGTGCCGCTCCCCGAGAAGTGGCACGGGCTTCAGGACGTCGAGATTCGCTATCGCCAGCGCTATCTCGATCTCATCGTCAATCCGGATTCGCGGCGCGTCTTCGAGGTGCGCAGCCGCGTGCTGGCCGCGGTGCGGCAATTCCTGAACGCGCGCGGCTTTCTGGAAGTCGAAACGCCGATGATGCAGCCGCTGGCCGGCGGGGCGCTGGCGCGGCCGTTCGTCACGCACCATAACGCCCTCGACATGCAGCTGTTCCTGCGCATCGCGCCCGAGCTGTACCTCAAGCGGCTCACAGTCGGCGGCATCGAACGCGTGTACGAAATCAACCGCAACTTCCGCAACGAGGGGATTTCGACCCAGCACAATCCCGAGTTCACGATGCTCGAGTTCTACCAGGCGTATGCGGAGTACCGCGAGCTGATGGCGCTGACCGAGCAGATGCTCTCGGCCGTGGCGATCGAGGCGATCGGGACCGACCGGATTCGCTTCGGCGAGCATGAGATGTCCCTGGCGCCGCCGTACCGGCGGATTTCGCTCCGCGACGGCGCGCGCGCGAGCGCATCGGCGGCGCTCGGGTCCCCGGTCGAAGACGCCGACCTGCGCAGCCGCGAGCGGGCGGCGGCGATCGCCGCGAAACTCCGAATCGAGCTCCAGCCGTCGTGGGGCGCCGGCAAGATCTCGACGGAGATTTTCGAGCGGCTGAATGAGGCGTCGCTCATCCAGCCGACGTTCGTGTACGATTTTCCCACCGAGGTGTCGCCGCTCTCCAAGCAGCGTCCGGACGACCCGGACACCGTCGAGCGCTTCGAGCTGTACGTCGGCGGCTTCGAGGTCGCCAACGCGTTCAGCGAGCTGAACGATCCGGCCGAGCAGCGGCGGCGGTTCGAGGCGCAGCTCGCCGATCGGGCGCACGGCGATCTCGAGGCGCACGAAATGGACGAGGACTACAGTCGCGCGCTCGAGTACGGGCTGCCGCCCACCGGGGGCGAGGGCGTCGGCATCGATCGCCTCGTGATGCTGCTTACGAACAGTCCCTCAATTCGCGATGTGATCCTCTTTCCGCTGATGAGGCCGCGGAGCTGAGATCGCCCGACGACGGATCTCGCGCAGAGGACGCGGAGGGCAGAGGGCGCAGAGAAAGACAGCGGACGGTACCGCGATAGCCTGAGCGCTGGTCGCGGACGAGTGTGCCGCGGCCGACCTGCGGTCGGCCAGGGAGCCAGAAGGGATCACGGCAACAAGCAGCTTCGAGTTGGACGGCTGCTTGTTGCCGCGATTCCTTCTGGCTCCCGCCGCGCGTGCGCGCGGCGCGGCGCACGTCAGCGCGACACGCCTCTGCGCTCTCCGCCTTCCGCGACCTCTGCGAGAGATCCTCGGGGGGTGCCTTTTCCACGGGGACGATATAGTGAGGGGGATAGATGGATCTCCCGTTCGAGGCGTTCGTCGCCACTCGTTACCTTCTCGCGCGGCGCAAGCAGGCGTTCATTTCCGTCATTTCGGGCATCTCGATTGTCGGCGTCGCCGTCGGTGTGATGGCGCTGCTCATCGCGCTGGCCCTGATGACGGGTCTCCAGGGCGAGCTTCGCGATCGCATCGTCGGGTCGTCGGCGCACGTGTACGTGTTCAAAACCGGCGGCTTCGAGGACATGCCCGCCGAACTCGCCAGGTTCCGCAAGGTGCCGCACGTGATCGGCGTGGCGCCGGCCGTGATTGGCAAGGCGCTCGCCTCGGCAGGAGGCGATCAGCAGGCGCCCGTCACCGTGAAGGGCATCGATCCGGCGCTCGAGCCCGACGTGACCGACATCCGCAAGGCCATGCACAGCGGCAGCCTCGACGCCCTCCGCCGCAGCTCCACTGAAATGGATGGCGTCGTTCTCGGTTCGGATCTCGCAAAGTCGCTCGACGCGCGCGTCGGCGACACGATCCGGCTCATTACGCCAAACGAGATCCTGACGCCGTTCGGACTGACGCCACGGCTCGAGACGTTCAAGGTCGTCGGCACCTTCAGCCTCGGCCTCTACGAGTTCGACAGCGAGTACGCGCTGGTCGACTTGTCGGTTGCCAAGCACTTGTTCGGTCCGGACGCGCAGGAGTATGTCCAGCTCAGGCTCGACGACATGTTCGCCGCCCGCGCCGTCGCCGACTCGATCCCCAAGACGGTCGGCGATCAGTACATGACGCATGACTGGGCCGATATGAACCGGTCGCTCTTCAGCGCGCTCTGGCTCGAGAAGATGGCGATCTCGATCACGATCGGCCTGATCGTCATGGTGGCGGCGCTCAACATCATCGCGTCCCTGGTGCTCCTCGTGATGGAGAAGAGCCGCGACATCGCGATTCTGAAGACGATGGGGAGTTCGGCGGCGAGCATCCGGCGGATCTTCATGCTGCAGGGGCTCATCATCGGCCTCGTGGGCACGGGCGTCGGCGCGGCGGGCGGTCTCCTGGTCACCTTCATTCTCGATCACTATCGCCTCATTCACGTGCCCATCGACGTCTATCAGATTTCGTACGTGCCGTTCACGCTCCTGCCGCTCGATCTCGCGGTGGTCCTGGCCTCGGCGATCCTGATCTGCTTCGTCGCCACGATCTATCCGTCGCGTCAGGCGGCCAAGCTCGATCCGGCGCAGGCGCTGAGGTACCAGTGAGACGACGATACGTACTCGTCACGAAGGTCACGAAGAGACAAAGACCGCAAAGAACCGTTTGTGATCTTTGTTTCTTCGGGATCTTCGTGATTCCGCCGTCAGGCGTAACACGCGATGCCGTTTGTTGAAGCGGTCGCCGTCGACAAGAGCTACCCGGTCGG
>JBOGIZ010000729.1:0-2871 GCA_050747805.1 Vicinamibacterales bacterium
CATGTAGAGCGCGGAAAACGTCACGAGGTTGTGTGCCCAGCGGCGGTAAATCGCATCCTGGTGCGCGTACTCGAGCACATCGTGCATCCAGCCCATGTTCCACTTGTAGGTGAAACCGAGCCCACCGAGATACGTCGGCCGGCTGACCGACGGAAACGCGGTGGACTCCTCCGCCACGACGATGCTGCCGGGATGCTCGCCGTGGGTGAGCGCGTTCAGCTCGCGCAGAAAATCGATCGCCTCGAGATTCTCGCGGCCGCCGAATTTGTTCGGCACCCACTCCCCTTCGTGTCGCGAGTAGTCGAGGTACAGCATCGATGCTACGGCGTCCACGCGCAGCCCGTCGATGTGGTACTCGTGGAGCCAGAAGAGCGCATTCGCCAGCAGGAAATTGCGCACTTCGTTGCGGCCATAGTTGAAGATCAGCGTGCCCCAGTCGCGATGTTCGCCCTGCCGCGGATCGGCGTGCTCGTAGAGCGCCGTGCCGTCGAAGCGTGCCAGGCCGTGCGCGTCTTTCGGGAAATGTCCAGGCACCCAGTCGAGAATCACGCCGAGTCCCTCGCGGTGGCACGCGTCGACGAACACCTTGAAGTCGCGCGGCGTGCCGAACCGGCTCGTCGGCGCGAAGAAGCCCGTCACCTGGTAGCACCACGAGCCGGAAAAGGGATGCTCCATCACGGGCAGCAGCTCGAGGTGGGTGTAGCCCATCTCCTTCGCGTACGGGACGAGGCGATCCGCAAGCTCGCGATAGGTCAGGTATCGGCTCTGCTCTTCGGGCACGCGCGCCCAGGATCCCAGATGCGCTTCATAGATCGCCATCGGGCGCGTGAATCCGGAGGCGTCGCGGCGGCGGCGTTCGATCCAGGACGCGTCCGACCACGCGTACTCGATGTCGGCCACGATCGACGCCGACCGCGGCGGAATCTCGAACCGAAACCCGTACGGATCCGTCTTCAACAGCAGCTCGCCGCGGGCGCGCGATCGAATCTCGAACTTGTAGCGCTGACCGTCCGAAATGCCGGGGATGAACATCTCCCAGACACCGCTCGGGCCGAGCGACCGCATGGGATGGACGCGGCCGTCCCAGCCGTTGAAATCACCGACGACGCTGACGCGCTCGGCGTTTGGCGCCCAGACTCCGAAGTGGACGCCGGCCGTATCGCCGAGGCGCGTGAGATGTGCGCCCAGACGGTCGTAGATGCGCGTGTGCTTGCCTTCGCCGAAGAGGTACAGATCGAAATCCGTGATGACGCGGCCGTATCGATACGGATCGTCGATTTCCGAGACGTATCCCCCTGGGTAGGTGACGCGAAGCCGATAATCGAAGGCGTCGGTCGCGGGCCGGAACACGGCCTCGAAAATCCCGGACGGATGGACCCGCGCCATGCGCGTCGCCGATCGGTCGGCCGTGCGAACGACGTCCACATCGGACGCCGCGGGCTGATAGGCGCGCACGACGAGCGCCTCGTCGTCTTTGTGCGGACCGAGAATGGAGAACGGATCGGCGTGTCTGGCGCTGGCCAGCGCTTCCAGCGCGCCGTGGGCGAGTCTCGGCATCTCTACAGCGCGGTCAGCAGGGCGGCGCCGCAGAGCGCGATCGCGCCGAGCAGCGACCACATGGCCGCAACCTCTGCAAGTCCTGAGCCGCCAGGCGTGGGCATCGCGCTCGACATCCGGTCTGACATGCGTCGCCACGAGGAAAACGCCGATGCGATCGCGGTGAGCACGAGCAGCCAGCCTGCGCCGAGCAGCACGCGCGCAGCGATCGTGTGCATTCCCGGCAGCCAAATCGCCAGCGCGGCCGACAACATCCACACGGCGATGGCCGCCACGGCAACGACGCGCACTCTCGACTGCGCGCGGTCGAGATCCTGACGCCGCAGCTCCGCCGTGAGCGCCTCCTCGGCGCGCTGCCGCTCGGCGTCGAGGTGCGCACGCTCGAGATCGATCCGCGCGCGGTCGCGATCGAAGGCCTCGTGCAGCGCCGCGACGAGCACGTTCGCCAGCCGCGTTTCGAGCTGGCCGCCGGGCCGCTCGGCCGCGTCATTTTGTCTATCTGGTTTATCGGGACGCCGGAACTGGGATGAGACCTGAGCGAAATTCGTGACCGACTCGAGCACGCGCATCCACTGGGACAGTCCCATGCCTCAAGATTACTCTGTCCTCAGCAGGGCGTCGATGTAGGCGGTCACGAGCCCGGGCAGGTCGCCCGTCGGGCCATAGAGCGTGAGCACCTTTCTGAACCGCGGCCCGCGCATCGCGAGATCCCACCCGTCGCCGCTCTGCGAACGGAACAGCGTGAAATGCCACCGCTCGAATCCGGGCCGCCATCGACGAATCGCGTCGCTGACCGACTTTGACAGTTGTGCGCGGAGCGAGGCGTCCGCGACCTGCGGGCAGATGATGCTGATCGACACCGCCGAGATCGTACGAAGTTCGGTCCGTGTGATTCAAGGTGAGCCGTTTGCGATTGGGGGAGCGCCCACGATTGCGACAAAGCTGTGACACGTGGGCCGTGGGCCGTGGGCGCTCAGGGATGGAGGAGCGTTTCGATGGGCGCGTCGGGCGGCACGTCGATGCCGGACGGCGGCGTGACCAATTCGGCCGCGTGATTCCACAGATCCGACGACATGTCGAGTATCGACGGCGCCGCGGCCGTCGCCGCCAGGGCGATCGCCAACACGAGGAGAACCGTGGCGAGGCGCCGCGTCCACCTGTCCGTGCGGCGTTCGACGCGGCGAGAACGGTGGCGGCGGTGGCGGCGCCGCGGCGAGCCGATGCGGATCCGGACGAGAGCGCCGGGACGCCGCTCCGCATAGCCGGCTGCGTCGGCCGACTCCTCCTCCGAGTCGTCCGTCTCAGGGCCAAGAT
>JBOGIZ010000730.1:0-4391 GCA_050747805.1 Vicinamibacterales bacterium
GCCTGACGCAGCTCACGCACGACGACACGTGGGCGGCGACGCTCCTTGCCGCCGAAGGTGGAGAGCAGCCGGGAACCGCACCTGCGCGTTCGACCCGACACGTGCTCACCAACGTCGTCGGCGCGCGCGATCAGACGGAGGTGCACGTCGCCGAACGGGATCTGGTGAGCGGTGACATGTTGCTCCTGTGTTCCGACGGCCTGCACGGCGTCATCGATGACGAAACGCTGTGCGCGATGCTCGCCGGCGGGGGCGCGCCCGCCGACATCGCGCCGGCGGCGATCAAAGCCGCGCTTGGCCGCGGTGCCCGCGACAACGTCAGTGCGGTCGTGGCCCGGTACGAGGGGGTGTAGCGGCGTGGAGCCCGAGCGCCCTCCCCTTCGCAATCTGCCGCGCACGATTGGCCGGTACGAGGTCACGGGCCGCATCGGCAAGGGCGCGATGGGTGTCGTCTACTCGGCGCGCGACAGCATGATGGAGCGGACCGTCGCCGTCAAGGTGATGATGACGGACCTCGAGGACGATCCCGATACGAGCGCGCGGTTCTACCGCGAGGCGAGGTCGGCCGGCCAGGTGGTGCATCCGAACATCGTCACGATCTTCGACATGGGGGAGGACAACGGCCATCCGTTTATCGTGATGGAGCTCTTCGACGGGGAGACGCTCAACAAGTATCTGCTGCGCCCGGAGGCGGCGGGGATCGAAACGAAGCTCGATCTCATGATTCAGATCTGCGAAGGGCTGCGCGCGGCGCACGCGCACGGGATCTTCCATCGCGACATCAAGCCCGGGAATCTCCTGGTGCGGCCTGACGGCGAACTGAAGATCGTCGACTTCGGGATCGCGCGGCTCGCCTCGTCCAGCATGACCGCCAGCGGCCTCATCGTCGGCACGCCAGACTACATGTCGCCGGAGCAGGCGCGCGGCGACAACGCCGACGAGCGATCCGACATCTTCTCCGCGGGCGCGGTGTTCTATTTCATTCTGACCGGACGCAAGCCGTTCGCCGCGTCCGGTCTGACCGCGGTCCTCGCGAAGGTGCAGCGCGAGGACCCGCTGCCGGTGCGTGAGGGCGAGGCGCCGCCCATGCTGGCGCAGATCGTTTCCAGGGCGCTCGCGAAGAATCCGGAGGATCGGTATCAGACCTGCGCGCAGATGATCGCGGAGCTGGGCCACTTCCAACGGCATCTTGCCGACGAGGCGCGCAAGTGGGTGGCGGAGGGTGCGCAGCGGCTGCGCGGCCTCGAAGCCATCGTCACCGAGTACCGCACGCTCGCCAGCGCGCTGCGTGTCGCGCCGGCGTCGCCCGACCTGGACGCGGCCTGGCAGCGTCTGCTCGAACGCTACGCAGCACTCGACGACCCGTGCCGCCGCGAGTCGGCGTCTGCATTCCTGGCCGAAGTAAAGACGGCGGAGGAGTCGGCCACGAGCCAGATCGCCCGATGGCGGCAAGCATGGGAGGCGCTCGATCAGGGGAAGCGGGCGCTGGCCGCGAACCGCCCGGCCGAGGCCGTGGCGAAGCTCGAGGCCGCGCTGGAGATCGAGCCCGGCGCGCACGCCGCGTCCCAGGAGCTCGATCGCTGTCGGGCACGCACGGCCCACACGCGCGCCGATTCCGATCGCGTGCACGCGCTCATCGACGAAGCCCGGAAGGCGGCGGCGTCGAAGCGCTGGCAGGTGGCCATCGAGCTGTGCGACGAGGCGATCGCGTTGGACGCCGAGTCGTCCGATGCGGCGTCGGTCCGACGTAAGGCGGCCGACGCGATGGCGTCCGAATCCCAGCATGCGAAAGGGGAGTTCGACAGCGCGCTCGAGCACGCGGACGAGTTGCGAAAGAAGAAGAAATTCACCGAAGCGGCGGCCGAAATCGCGCGGGCGCGCGCGATCGATCCGGCGGGAGCCGGCATCGATGCCGGCGAGATCCGCCTCCGCGAATCGATGGCCGAAGCGGATCGTCAATCCGCGGCCAACCACGAGGCGGCGGGCGCGATCGCGGCGGCGCGGGCGGCGTTCTCCGAGGGACGGCGCACCGAGGCGATCACCGGTCTCCGCACATTCGCGGCGCGCGTCCGGGAGCCGATCTGCGACACGGAGATTGAACGGCTGGAAGCCGAGGCGCGCCGGATCGTGGCCGACGAGGAGCGGCTCGCCGGGGCGGCCGCCGACGCCACTGCCGGGGAGACGGCGCTCGCGTCGGGCGCCGCGCGCGCCGCGCTACACCTCGCCACCCGCGCGCTGTCCGCCGATCCCGGACAGCGCGTCGCGCAGAAGGTCTCGGGCCTCGCGGGCGCGCAGTTGAAGCAGCAGGCGGAGATCGAGACGCGCTCGGAGGCGGCGCGGCAGCATATCGCAGATGCCCGGCAGCAGCTCGCGCGCGGGCAATTCGCGAAAGCGCGTGCGCTCGTATCGGCAGCCGCAGCGCTCGATCCCGATAATCCGGATCACAAGGCGGTCCTCGGCGACATCCACGAGGCCGCGAAGCGCACCGCAGAGGCGTCGGAACGGGAACGCCTCGCGAAGCAGCGCGCCAAGGCCGTCGCCCCGATGGTGGCCCGCGCGCGCGGCGCCGAGGCGGCGGGAGATTACGAGCGCGCGCTGTGGACGGCGCAGAATGCGCTCGCGGTCGATCCAGATTGCGACGAGGCCGGACAGATTCTGACGCGCGTCGAAGCGCAGCTTGCGGCCAACCCGCGCCTGTCCGAGGAAACGGTCGATCTTGGCGGGGCAGCGGACCGCGATCCCGACGACACCGTGTCGCTGACGCGTCCGCTCGGGCTGTGGGAACGCGTCGTGGGCGCGCTCCGATTCAAGACATAGCGGGTCTCACAGGGAGTACTGATGTGAAGCTCCTCATCTACCGAGGCGATGCGCAGCAAGCCGAGCGCGAACTGGAACAACATCCGCTCCGGATCGGCCGAAGCCCGGACAACGACATTGTCCTGGAAGATCCCGGCAAGGGAGTGTCGCGGCGCCATGCTGAAATCCGGCCCGAGGACGGCGGCTACACGCTCGTCGATCTCGAGAGTCAGAACGGCATCTGGGTGGGCGGCTCCCGCGTGCTATCCGTGCGTCTCGAGCCGGGCGTCGCGGTCGCGGTAGGGCCGTACCGCCTCGTGGTTCCCGAGGAGGTGTCCGGGGTGGTCGCGCCTCCACCGCCAAAGGAGCGGCCGGTCGAACCGACCGAGTACAGCCACCCTGTCGACGCGCGCGTGATCGCCGCCGCCAGGGGGACTCTCAGTCCCTCCGCCGAAACCGGCCCGGTGGAACCGATCGTTCCGCCGGCGCCGCTTGGTTCGGTTCCAGTCGAACCGGTCGTTCCGCTGGCGCCTGCGCCCGCGCCCGCGCGCGCGACCGAATCATCCGCGGTCAGACCGGCGCCGCGGGAAGCCGGAGCGTCCGCTGTGCGTGCGGCGTCGAGCGCGAAGACCAGTGGCGGGAAATCCAGATGGGGTGTCTTGGCGGTAGTGGCCGTGATCCTGTTGGCGGCCGCAGCGTTTGGCGCGTACAAGCTGGTGCTCAGGCCGTCGCCCAAGCCGGTATGGAGCCGCGACGCGGCGGTAGCGCTCGTAAACCAGGGACGCTGCCAGGACGCCATGCAGCAGCAGATCGGCCCCGCCCTGGCCGCCAATCCCAGTGATCCTGATGCGCTCGCGCTGAAGGCGCAGTGTGCTCCGCGGCCTGCGCCCACACCGGCTCCAACTCCGGCCGCGCCGCCGCCGCCGGACCCGACCGCGCAGGCGCTTGACGCGGTCGACGCGTCGCTCGCGACCAACGCCTGTCAGTCCGCGCTCGACGCCGTGAACGCGGTGCTCGCGAATGCGCCGGACAACGCGCGCGCGCACGACCTCAAGGCCAAAGCCGAGGACTGCGTAAAGGCGACCGCGCGCCCCCGGCCGGCGGCGCCGGCCGTCGCGACCGCCGTTGCGCCGGCGCAGGGGGGGCTCGACGTTCTGCCGGGTGAAACGCCGCAGGCCTACGGGCGCCGCGTGCAGGCGAAGAAGAAGGAATACGATGATGCCCTCGCGCTCCTGCAGGCGCAGCATTACCAGCAGGCCCTGAAGGCGTTCGACGCGATTGCCGCGACGGTGCCTGCCGGCTACCTGGATGTCGCGCAGCGTCGTTCCGACGCACGCGCCGCGCTGCACGACGAGTCGGCGCGCCAATATGCGGCAGGGCAACAGGCGGAGCAAAACGGCGACTTTGCAAACGCCCTGCAGCGCTACCAGCGCGCCCACGATCTCGATGCGTCCCGTGACGTGAGCGCCGACGTGGCCCGCGTGAACGACCAGAAGACCCGGCTTGGCCACGAAGCCTGCGAGAGCGGGAAGGCCAATTTCATGGAAGGTCGCAATCCGGAGGCGGCGGCCCAGTTCTCGAAAGTGCTGCAACTG
>JBOGIZ010000731.1:0-4943 GCA_050747805.1 Vicinamibacterales bacterium
GTCACCGGTGGCTTGCCACGCCTTGAAGACGCGCGCACGCAAATCCATCGAGTACGCTGCCGCCATCGTCACCTCCGGCTTCAGAAGTACCACGACCGCGTACTATGTACAAGCCGAAACTGGTCTAACGTAGCGGATCCCAACGCGCATCGACCTCGGCGCGTACGGTTTCCACACCGGCTCGGTCAATCCTCAGCCGTTTGGCCTCGGGAATCATCAGAACTAAACCTAGCTCCTCCAGTTGCTTGCGGGCGCTATGGTGCGATGGATCTGCCGCTGTCGGTCGACGGCATGACGGTTGCTCTTGGGGAAGCACTACATCATTAGGATTTCGGCCTGCAGACGGAGGGGACCCATGCGTATTGACGACGTGCTTCAGCGAATCCAGGGCGAGTTCGTGGAAATGCCTGGGCTTCGACTGACAGCCGCGCAGGCGCAGCGTCTGTGGGGCCTCGATCGCGGCATGTGCAACGAGTTGCTCGGAGCACTTGTCGACTCCAAGTTTCTTTCGCGGACGCGCGACGGCGCGTTTGTCCGCACTGACGGCGCGAGGCCCACACGCATCGTGCCAGGGATGGCTGTAGCGTAAAACCGATCTTTCCCACCAGCGCCGGCCGGCTGACCACCTGCCTCGTCAGCCAACTGCGTCGGCGAATCTCCTCTCTCCCGGGCGACTGCAGCCCGCGGCCGGACTTAGATCGGGAGTTGAAGGCGAAAGCCTTCAACCCCCGACTCCGCACAGAAGAAATTGGTGAATTAGTGAATTGGTGAGTTGGTGAATTGGCTTTTATCAAGGCGCGCGGTAGCGCGCCGAGGGCCTGATTCACCAATTCACCAATTCTTCCTCCAGTACCTCGCGAGTCCCTGCCAGGAATAGTTGAGCCCGCCGGCGCGGACGTAGTCTTCGGATTCCAAGTCGCCGACTCGACGGCGCAGCTCGACCATGGCTTCGTCCACGAAGCGCGCACGGCGCTCCTCATCGCTCAGTGCGGAATCGCCCAGCAGGCGCCGCACGATGCGGCTCCAGTCGGCCATGTTCTCGAACATCGCCTGCAGGTGCTGACGCGGCCCGTGGAACGGACCGAAGTGCGTGAGAAACACCGCGTCGGGATCCCACGCGAGGATTTTTCGCTCGCTCTCCCGCCACGCCTCGAGATCGATGTCGGGCGGCGGCGTTGGCGGCATCACGAACGCGCCGGAACCGCGGCGTATTCCGGCCGTATCGCCGACAAACGCCACGCGTGACGCGACATCGAAGTACGACACGTGATGCGACGCGTGGCCTGGGGTGTATTCGATTTTCAGCTCGCGGCCGACGACGGTCAGCGTCTCGCCTCCCTCGACGATTCGCACGTTCTTCTGCGGCACGGGCTTCACGTCGCCCCACAGCCGATCCATGTCCTGCCCGTACAGCCGCCCGGCGCTCGAGAGGAGTTTCGATGGATCGATCGTGTGCGGTCCGCCGCGCGCGTGGACGATGACCTCGATGTGGGGATACTGCTCGACGATCGTCCCCGTCGCGCCCGCGTGGTCGAGATGAATGTGAGTAATCAGGATCTGACGGACGTCGTCGAACCGGATGCCCTTCCCGTTCAGGGCTTTCGTCAGATTCGCGATCGTGGTTGTGGGACCGGGATCGACGAGCGCGACGCCGGATGTGCCGTGCAGGATTGCGGTGGCGATGATTTCCGGGCGGCCGAGGAAATTGAGATCGATGTAGTCGAGACCTGACGCGAGTGCGGGCATGCTGTCAATGACGAATGCTGAATGCTGAATGACGAACCCTCAGCGCGTAACGTGCTCGGCTGGCGTGTAAGGGTTGTCGCGGCCGATTTCGGCGCGGCGTTTCCGGTCGACCGCGAACGATGCGACGCTCAAGACGAGCAAAGCCAGCGGCGCCAGCCAGGCGTAGCCGCTGACGTGGAAATGCGCGAAGCGGAGTCCCTCGCGCGCGATGACCAGCAGAAACGCCGTTCCGGCCAGCGCGCGGCTGCGCTCGGGCTTCGTGCTCGGAGCCTCCGGCGGCCGCGAGCTCGGCGGCGGCTCGAACTTGTCCGCCGACGGATTCTCGTACAGACCCGCGCCGGCGCTCACGACGCGCCGCCTTCGCGTTCCAGCGCTTTCCGGTCGCCCGAGCGAATAATGGCAGGCGTGATCTGTAAGACGGCGCCAACCAGGATCACGCCAAGCGCGGCATGGCCGCCGCTCCGTTGAATCCAGCGGGCTGAATCCGGAAATGTGAGAGCAAGGCAAAAGAGTCCCGCCACGAGAGGTTCGCGATCCTGAAAGACCCGCTGGTGCACGAGTCTCATCACAGACGGATTGCTCACCGGTTCGTACCGCTCGGTGACCCATCGGCCGACAAGCGCGGCCGGGAGAGGCGTCGCCGCGAACGCCGCGACCAACCACCAGGTGCTCCATACCTTCAAACCGGCGCCAATGAACGCGACGAGAAACAGAATCACCATCGCGGCCTGCCAGAGAAGCCGCCGTCGTCCGATCGATGGCAAATCATCCGCGGGTACGTAATAGAGCCGCATGCCGAACACGCTGGCGTTGTACATCGGCCGCGCTTCATCGCCGATATAGACGCGCCGATCGACCGCGTACATGCGGGCCATAGGTCAGCGAGTCAGGCTGGTTGGTGTCGTGAACGGGGCTGGGCTGTATCGAAACGTGAAGTAAACAGAAACGCCGAACAGAACGGCAAAGATGGCCGTGCAGATCAAGCCGACAGCTCCGCTGAAATAGTGCGCGGCCAGAATCGTCGCGAGCGAGCTCACGCTCTCTACCATCATCCAGCGATCGCGCCGGCGACGCTGCGGATCATGGCGCTCTGCCGCCGGCACCGCGGCTCCCATTCGCGGTCAGTGTAGCAGCAACAGTCCTTGCCTGCATGTCGCAGCCTGCAGTCCGCCCCGCACCCCGCGCCCCGCACCCCGCACCCCGCACCCCGCGCCCCGCGCCCCGCGCCCCGCTTTACGCGGTTGCTACAATGAAAGGATAAGACGCATGGCCGAAATTGAAAGGCAGCCTGGCGGCGAGGTTCTCGAGCGGACACAGCAGCACACGAAGGAGCCCGACCTCTACCGCGTCCTGCTGCTCAACGACGACTACACCACGATGGATTTCGTCGTCGAGGTCCTCGAGTCGGTATTCAACAAGGCACCAGCCGAAGCGTACCGAATCATGATGGCCGTGCACACGCAGGGTCAGGGCTTGTGCGGCGTGTATCCGTTCGAAGTCGCGGAGACGAAGGTCGGAACGGTCGTCGATCTGGCGCGCGGCGCCGGATTCCCGCTTCGTGCATCGATGGAGAAGGAATGAGCGGCGGCGCGAGCGACATGGAGCGGCCGGCGCAGCGGCCGCGCAATGGAGCGAGCTTAAGCGAGGGGCCGGAGGGCACCGCCGCGTCAGCGGCGGCCCCCGAGCGCCAAAGGATGATGGCCGTGCACACGCAGGGTCAGGGCTTGTGCGGCGTGTATCCGTTCGAAGTGGCGGAGACGAAGGTCGGAACGGTCGTCGATCTGGCGCGCGGCGCCGGATTTCCCCTGCGGGCGTCGATGGAGAAAGAGTGAGAGGTTGGAGGTTGGATGTTGGAGGTTGGAGGTTGGCGACTGGCAACCGGCAACTGACGTTAGAGAGGTTTCAGGAGAAACGAGTTGTTTAGTCCCGCGCTGGAAGTAATTCTAACCGTCGCGTACCGCGAGGCGGCGGCGCGGCGGCACACGCATCTCACGCTCGAGCACCTGCTCTACGCGCTCGCGCACGATCCGGACGGCGAGCGGATTCTCGCCGCGTGCGGCGCCGACCTGCCGCAGCTTCGCCGCGATCTCGACAAGTACCTCGACGAGCACATCGAGCAGTTCTCGCGCGGGCAGCAAAAGGAGCCCGAGCAGACGATGGCGTTTCGGCGTGTGCTGCAGACGGCGGTTCTCCACGTCCAGAGCGCGGGCCGGCAGGAAGTCCAGTCGGGCGACGTCCTTGCCGCGACGCTGCAGCAGTCGAAGTCGTACGCGGCCCAACTGCTCGCCGCGCAGGGCGTGTCGCGCCTCGACGTGCTCGAATACATTACCCACGGCATCAGCAAGGTTCCGCCCGCGTCGCACAACATCGACGCGGACGCGTCTCAGGGCGACGCCGACGCGGGCGTCGGCGAACGCGGGGGCGCGACCGCTCGCGATCCCCTTGGCGCCTACGCGCTCAACCTCACCGATCGCGCGAAGGCCGGCGCGCTCGATCCGCTGATCGGCCGCACCCTCGAGCTGCAGCGCACGCTCGAGATCTTGTGCCGGCGCCGCAAGAACAATCCCGTGTTCGTCGGAGACGCGGGCGTGTGCAAGACCGCGCTCGCCGAGGGCCTCGCCGCGCGCCTGCTGCAGGACGACGTGCCGCCCGTGCTCAAAGGCGCGGAGGTGTTCTCGCTCGATACCGCGGCGCTTCTGGCAGGCACGCGCTTCCGCGGCGACTTCGAGGAGCGCTTCAAGGCCGTGATCACGGCGCTCGGCAAACGGCCGATGCCGATCCTCTTCATCGACGAGATTCATTCCACCGTCGGCGCCGGCGCCACGACCGGCGGAACGATGGACCTCGCCACGCTCATCAAGCCGGTGCTCACGACGGGCCAGCTTCGCGTAGTCGGGTCCACGACGCACGAGGAATTCAAGCACATAGAAAAAGACCGCGCGCTCGCACGGCGCCTGCAGAAGATCACGATCGACGAGCCGTCGATTCAGGAGACGATCAAGATCCTTCAGGGTCTGCGGTCGCGATATGAATCGCACCATCACGTCCATTTCACGGACGAGGCGATCGAGGCCGCGGCGAAGCTCGCCTCGCGGCATCTGCGCGACTACAAGCTGCCCGACAGCGCGTTCGACGTCCTCGACGAAGCCGGCGCGAAAATGCGGCTCGCGGCCGCCGGAGCGGAGCGGGGTCCTGGG
>JBOGIZ010000732.1:0-5868 GCA_050747805.1 Vicinamibacterales bacterium
AGCGTGACCAGCGATTCGCCGTTTACAAAGTGACACTCGCGGCGCCATAAGTCCTTGACTTGCTGCTGTCTCCGGTCGATAATGCCCAAGCTTTTCGGGCTCATGCGGAAGGCGCTCGATGACGATACGTAGGATCATGACTCGTCACCTGCCGGCAGCGATCGCCATTCTGGCGCTCGCAAGCCCCGCTTTTGCTCAGAAGGTCACGACCGTGTCCGGCCTGACCGGTCAGCAGGTCCTCTCGCAGATGTCGGACGGTGCCGCGACGGGCGTGGGTGAGGCGATTGCCGTCACCGCGGCCCTTGAAATCGCCACCGAGCCGCTCGCGACGTCTTCTGGCGGATTCATCTTCAAGCTGGATCCGTCCACCGGCCTTCTGGCCCGGACCACCACGACGTTCGGCCCCTCGTTCACTGAACGGGCACTCACGTCCGGCGAGGGACGGATCAGCATCGGCGCGAACTTCAGCTCGACCTCGTTCAACAAGCTCGGAGATTTCTCGCTCTCGTCGCTGCCGCTCGCGTCCATCAAATCGAGCGGGCTCACCGCGACCGGCACCTACGCGATCACGGAGCAGACGGTCAATCTTTCGACTACGGTCGGCGTGACCGACAACGTGGACGTCGCGGTCGTCGTCCCGCTGGTCAGTTTGAAGGTCTCGGGTTCATCGACGGTGTTCAACGCGAGCGGCGTCGACACGCGTCTGGCGCAGACCGACGGTGTGTTCTCGGGACTGGGCGACGTCAGCGCGCTGGCGAAGATGCGCGTGTTTCGGTTCGCCGGCACTGGCATCACGGATCCGGGCGGTGTGGCGCTGCTCGTGAACGTTCGTCTGCCGACGGGCAGCCGCGACAATCTGCGCGGCCTGGGTATCACACGGGCGCTGGTCGGCGGCGTCTTCTCCATGGACCGCGGCCGTGTCCGGCCGCACGCCAATGCCGGGTTCGAATACTGGACCAAGGGGCTCTCGTTCGCGGGAAGCGACGGCCAGAACATCACGATCCGCCATCAGGTGCAATATGCGGGCTGGGTCGAAATCGAGGCCGCCCCCAAACTGACGATCATCGTCGACTACCTGGGCCAGCGGATCCTCGGCGGCGGCCAGATCGGAGTGGTGAGCGAAACGCCGGCCTCCGGACTCGCCACCGATGCCCTCTCGCTGCTGCCGAACGCGATCAACAAGATGTATCTCGCGCCAGGCATGAAGGTGAATCTCAAAGGCAAGATGCTGCTGTCGCTCAACGCTCTCGTGACCATGAAGAACAATGGCCTGCATGCCAGGGTCACTCCCATGGTCGGCCTCATCCTGAGCATGTAGTGATGCGAAGGCTGCTCCTCGCCGCACCGCTGCTCGCCGCGCTCGTCCTCGCCTGCCACAGCAAAACGCCTGTCGGGCCCGGCACGGTCACGATCACCGAGACCACGACGTCGACGACCACGAGCACCACCACGACGTCCACCATTCCGCTGCCAACGACCTCGGTGTTCACGTTCTCGCCGCAGACGCCGCAGGTGAACCAGTTGATCTCCTTCGACGGCACCGGTTCGATGCCGGGAACGGGACGGAAGATCGTCGACTACAGCTTCGACTTCGGTGACGCCAGTTTGACTGCGGAAGGGCCGCACGCGACGCACTTCTACACGATTTCGGGCACGTACCTGGTGACCTTGACGGTCAAAGACGACTCGGGTGCCAAAGCCAAGTCGTCGCTGCCCGTTACCGTCCGTCCCGCTGGTCCCTAATTTCGCGCGGGACCGCGGCGTCCCGCCCACGTGAACCCGCTGTCCCCAGGCGCCCGTCGCTTCAGATGTGCGATCGCGGTTGCGATCGCGATCTGGCTGCTGCTCCGCCTCGTCTACTGGAACGGCTACTACACCGAGGACTCGCCCGGCTACGTCACCGATGCGATCTGGGCCGCGCTCGGCCAGTACCCCGTCCGAACCTACGTCAACGGTCTGAACGTCGGCACCGATTTGCCGGTGGCACTCCCAATCGCGCTCTTCGGAAAATCCGAAGCCGCCCTGTCGCTCTGGCCGCTCGCCTGTTCGCTGCTGGGGCTGTTGTCGATCGCGACCGCCGCGCGGATCTTTTTCGGCCGGATGGCCGGAGCAGTGGCCGCGTTCCTGTACGCGACGTACCCAGGAGACGTATTCTTCTCGACCGTCGTGATGCCAGACGCCGTTCAGTCCGGATGGATCGCGGCCTCGATCGCGCTCGTGTCGCTCGGATACGCCGCGTCGCCGCGACGGAAAGGCTCGCTGATCATCGGCGCCGGGATGGCACTGGGGATCTGCCACCTTGCCCGTGCGACAGACGTGCTGCTCGTTCCGGTGGGGCTGGCGGCCGTGGTGCTGTGCGCCATTCAGTGGGCGCGCGTGCGCTGGACGGCGGCGCTTCGGGATGCCGCGGAATTTGCTGCCGGATGGGCGTCGATCGTGATTGCCGAAACGGCGGTCTATTGGCAGGCGACGGGAGATCCGCTGCTGCGCCTGCGCGTCCTGCAGGGCAACTACGGATCGCCGCAATCGATCGCGCGCGCGGGGCTGAACATCGATCCGCGGACGATTCCGTTCAGCCTGTTTGCTCCGGTCGAGTGGTGGCTCCACGGCGGGTGGTGGACGCTGAGTCCTGAACAGGCGTACCACGGGCTGCTCTTCTGCCTAGCGGTGGTGGGGCTCGTCGTGGTGCTCGTCGCCGCCGCACGGTGCGGCTCTCCCGATCGGCGCGCGAAGGCGGGCGCGGCCGTCGCCGCGGTCTGGCTGGCGTGGCCCATCCTGTATCACCAGTTCGGGACCGAAAGTCTCACCGCGTTCGTGCCGATGCATCGACTGTCGCGGCAGCTCGTCGTGTACGCGCCTGGGGCCATCTTGTGCGTCGCCGCGGGGAGCGCCTTTGCGGCGCGAGCCCTGCCTTCGGCATCGGCGTACCGGCGTTTCGCGGCCGCCGCCGCGATCGTCGCGGCCGTCTTCATCCTCGGGTTCAATTGGGCCGGAACGCGGATCGCGTACCGGAACTACCACGCGATCAAAGACACGTATGCGCGGATTCGCGCCCATCTGCCGCCGGATACCTCGACGATCGTGGCGGACCCGGGCGACTTGTGTTTCTTCGATTTCTGGATGAACCCGCTGGGCTCGGTGCGGGTCCGGACGATTCCGTTCGACGCTGTCGGCAGGTGCGCCGACATGCCGCCGGGCATCGTGCTCACGCACTCGAACCCCGGCTGGACGGCCGGAGCGCCGGCGATTCAGACGGCCGTCCGGCGGCTCCCATGCCTCGAGCACCCACCTGGTAATTGGGAACTGCTTTACCAGGGGTATCCTGAACGGGTGTTCCGAATCCCATCGGCCGATCATGTCGGGAACTGACGACGCGTCCGCGGCCCCTTTGATTGTGTCGCTCCCTGATGGGCGCGAGCTGCGCTTCTCGACCGGGTTTTACATCGGGCGCGATCCGAGCTGCGAAGTGCAGCTTGCCGACACGCAGGTCAGCCGCCGGCACGCTGAGATCTATCACGCGCAGGGCCGGTGGCTGATTCGCGATCTGCAGAGCAGAAATGGATTGCTGGTGAACGGCGCGCGCGTCGCGGACGCGCCGATCGGGACGGGCGTCGCCGTGCAGATCGGAGAAGCCGGGCCCGCGCTGCAAATCCGACCGGAGGCGCCGCGGGTGGTGCCTTCACCCGCGCGCGCACGCGGGCCGGAGCAGGAATCAATCGAGGAATATGCGCAGCGGTATTTCGCGTCCGACGACAACGATGAATCCGTTGGCGGACGGACCTTGATGATCCGGAAGGCGTACCAGCGCGTTCAGGCGCGACAGCGCCGCCGCCAGGGATGGATCATCGCGCTCGCGTCGATCGTGGCGCTCGCGATCGGCGGCTACGCCGTCTACGAGCACTCTCAGTTGAGCGCGCAGGAGCAGCGTGCTGAGGCGATCTTCTATCGGATGAAGACGCAGGACGTGCTCTATGCCCAGCTCCAGCAGCGCGCGGCGGCGGCCGGCGCGAGCCCCACGAATCAGGAACTGGTGGAATACATGGCGGAGCGCCAGGAGATGGAGAACGACTACGACGCGTACGCCGCGCGCTTGTACGATCGCCACCTGAACGAAAAGGACCGGCTGATCCTGCGCGTTACGCGCCTCTTCGGCGAGTGCGAGCTCGCCGCGCCGCCCGACTACATCCAAGAGGTGAACCGGTACATCAAGCAGTGGCAGCAGACCGGGCGCTTTGCACGGGCCGTGAAGCTCGCGCAGGACTACGGCTACACCCGCACGATCGCGAACACGTTCATGGCGCAAGGCCTGCCGCCGCAGTACTTCTATCTGGCCATGCAGGAGAGCAGCTTCGACGCGTTCTCGGTCGGACCGCCGACCCATTGGGGCTTTGCGAAAGGCATGTGGCAGTTCATTCCCGAAACAGGTCAGAAGTACGGGCTCAAGATCGGACCATTGTTCCAGGCGCCGCGCGTGGATGCGCAGGACGATCGCTTCAACTGGAACAAGGCCACCGTTGCCGCCGCGAAGTACGTGAAGGACCTCTACTCCACCGATGCGCAAGCGTCGGGTCTGCTCGTAATCGCCTCGTACAACTGGGGAGAGAATCGGGTGATCGACCTGATCCGCACGATGCCGTCCAATCCTCGCGAACGCAACTTCTGGCAACTCCTCGCGAAGTACGGCAACCGCGTGCCGCCGCAGACGTACGACTACGTCTTCAACATCGTCGCGGCGGCGGTCATCGGCGAGAATCCCCGCCTGTTCGGAATCAACGTCGACAACCCTCTGGCATTCGCCGAGACGCACTGACGCCATCCGGCGCCCGTTCTGATACGATGCCCGGCGCCATGAGCGAACCGGCTGTGGACTTCGCCGCGATCGTCGATGCGGTGCGGCTGGCGGTTTTCGTCTTCGACCGCTTCCGCATCGTCTACGCGAACGACGCGGCGGCCCGTCTGCAGGAGCGTCTCCGCCGGGATTACCAGGCCGATCTCACCATCATGCTCAGGGACCATCTGTGCCGGATGCAGGACCTGACGCCGGCCGGCACGCTCTCGCCCGCGGTCACCCTGCTGACCAATCCCAGCGGTGAACCCCTCTACGTGCACGTGCTGCCCCTGCCTGGGCGGGATGGCGACGCGATGTTCGCCGTGACGGTCCGCGAGCTGGGGATCGAGCGGGAAGCATTTGCCCGCCGGTTCGGGTTGTCCCCGCGGGAAGTGGAGGTGGCGGACCTGGTCCTGCGCGGCTACGCCAATCCGGTGATTGCCTGCCGGCTGGGGATCGCGCCCACGACCGCGAAACGCCATCTGACGCGGATTTTCGAGAAGATCGGCGTGGACTCGCGCACGCAGCTGCTCAGCCGCCTCGCCTAGACCGCGCGCGTTTGCGCGCCGACGTACTACTAAAGTAGCATTGGCCGCTCAACTGACGGCCGCCCGACTGTCATCGGCCCTCAAGGAGTTCGAGTGATTGACGCGCTGGGTGTGACCGACCCCGGTCCAGTCCGAAAAATCAACGAGGATTGCGTGTTCTGCGATCCCAAGCTCGGTCTGTTGATCGTGGCCGACGGGCTCGGCGGCCACGCCGCCGGCGAGGTCGCGTCCAGTCTGGCAGTTGAAACCATCTCCGGCTTCATCCGCCGTACTGAGGACGATGGCGAGTTTTCGTGGCCGTATGGACTCGACTCGGCGCTTTCGTTCGCGGGCAATCTGCTTCGCACTGCGGTCCACCTGGCGAACCGGCGCGTGTTCCGCGCGGCCGAGCGGAATGACGAATACACCGGCATGGGCACCACGGTGGTCGCGGCGCTCGTCTCGGGCGCGCGCCTCGCGGTGGCCAACGCGGGCGACAGCCGGCTCTACATC
>JBOGIZ010000733.1:0-8659 GCA_050747805.1 Vicinamibacterales bacterium
AGATGGGGGCCACTGCGCGCGACGTCGCGATGACGAGTCACCCGCATCCAACGCTGTCGGAGACGGTCATGGAATCAGCCGAAGTCTTCTTCGGCACCGCGACGCACGTGTACCGCCCGAAGAAATAGCAGCTCGCCCTTTCAGGATTCCGGGCGCGCGGTTGTCAAGCGGCGCGCCGCAATCGCTACTGCTGCTTGCCGTCGCACGTGCCCGCCACCGTCTTCATATCTTCGACCGCAATCAGCGGCGCGCCGCCGTTGGCGTCGGCGGTAGCCGGGACGACGGTGGTCGGCGGGATCGCGCGATCGGGGTTCGTGCTCGAATCGTTCGACGAGCGCGCGAACTCGTTGTGAAGATCTTTCGCGCTCGGCGGCGCGCCGCTGCCGTTTGTGCCGATCGTATTGCGCCCGCTCTCGACGATGTCGCCGACGACCGAGACGCGCTGGCCGAGATACTGGTGCAGGTCCCCGGATGGGTACGTCAGACGCACCCAGGATCCGTTTGCGACGTCGACGGCGTTCGGGTCCGCGGTTTCGCTGCCGATCGGTTGTTCGGCCGGTGGGGGGACGTCGACGTCACCCAGCACGTAGCCCTGCGCTCTCGCAGCGGCGCGCACGCAGCCGACGAGCGTCAGACGAAACGGAGCGCGCCTCGACGATTCCCGATCCTGGCCGGCGTTGGGGTTGCTACCGACGCAGCCGATCGCCAGCCCGGCCGCTCCCGCGACGGCCACATAGAGACACCGCTTCAGCATGCAGACCTCCACCTAATGACATGACGTGTGCAAGAAGCGCCCCATCCGTTCGGCCGACTCGGCCGCCGGTTTCCGCCGTTCGCTCGCAGTCGCGCGCATCGACGGCGCTACAGACGGCCGGCGCGTGTCGTCTCGTAAGACTCGGTTTGTTCGTGGGCATGATACGAGCTGCGGACAAGCGGTCCGGATTCGACATGGCCGAAGCCAAGCTGGACGGCGATCCGTTTGAGCTCGGCGAATTCATCCGGCGTGTAATAGCGCGCCATCGGCAGATTCGCGGCTGACGGCCGCAGATACTGCCCGATGGTGACGATGCCGACGCCGGCCGCGCGCAGGTCGCGCAGGGTCGCCGCGAGTTCGTCCATGTCTTCGCCGAGTCCGACCATCAGGCCCGATTTGGTCGGAACCTCCGGGTCGATCTCGCGGGACCGGCGCAGAAGATCGAGCGCGCGATCGTACCGCCCACCCGGCCGCGCCGTGCGGTACAGACGCGGCACGGTCTCGATGTTGTGATTGAGCACGTCCGGCCGCGCCGCGAGCACGATTCCGAGCGCCGCGCGGTCTCCCTGGAAATCGGGGATCAGCACCTCGAGCCGGCATTGAGGCGCGCGCGCGCGCGTCTCCTGAATCGTGCGCGCGAACTGCGTCGCGCCGAAGTCCGGCAGATCATCGCGGTCCACGGAGGTGACGACGACGTAGGCCAGCCCGAGCGCGTGAATGGCGCTCGCGACCTTGACCGGCTCATCCGCGTCAGGCGCGTGCGGCGTGCCGTGCGTGACATTGCAATAGCCGCAGGACCGTGTGCACGTGTCGCCGAGAATCATGAACGTGGCGGTGCCGTGGTGCCAGCACTCGCCGATGTTCGGGCAGTTGGCCTCTTCGCACACGGTGTGCAGGCCCAGCTCGCGCATCAGCCCTTTGAGGCGGTGATAATTCGGCGAGCCGGGGGCGCGCACTTTCAGCCAGGCGGGCTTCGGCTCACGCGGTGAGGCGCTGACCGCGGTCCGCACTTTGCGGCCGCGAATGAACGTGAGAGGAGCGGTGGCCAACCATTCAATTTTATACTAGCGGTCATGACTGCTGAATCAGGGCTCTCGTTTACGTGGTTTGGCCACGCCACCTTCCTCGTCACGACCCCGGGTGGCAAGCGCATCGTGTTCGATCCGTGGCTGACCGGCAACCCGAAAGCACCGGCCGGCGCGAAAATCGACAAGGCCGACCTGATTTGCGTGTCGCACGGCCACTCGGACCACACGACCGACGTCATTGCTGTCGCCCGCGCGACCGGGGCCCCGGTTGTCGCGATTTACGAGCTCGCGAACTACTTTCAGAACAAAGGGCTGAAGGACGTCATTCCAATGGGCATCGGCGGCACCGTCGATGTCAAGGGACTGAAGATCTCGCTGACGCCGGCGGTGCATTCGAGCAGCATCGACGAAGACGGCAAGGCGCTCTACGTCGGGGACGCCACCGGATTTGTCGTGCGGCTCGAAGACAATCGACGGTTCTACTTCGCCGGCGACACGGCGCTCTTTGGAGACATGCGGCTCATTCGCGAGCTGTACGCGCCGGAGATCGCGTTTCTGCCGATCGGGGACCATTTCACGATGGGCCCGGAAGCGGCCGGCCGCGCGTGTGAGATTCTCGGGGTTCGTCAAGTGGTGCCGATGCACTACGGCACGTTCCCGGCGCTCACGGGCACGCCCGAGGCACTCAAGAAGTTCGTCGATCCGATGGGGATTGACGTGCTGATCATCAAGCCGGGGGAAACGGCCAGTTAGATCGACGGATTGCCGATTGGCGGTTGCCGATTGGCGATCGACGGATTGGCGAGTGGCGATTGCCGATCGACGGATTGGCGATTGCCGATTGGGTCAGACCAGTGCCGATTGGGTCAGACCAGGGTCAGACCAGGGTCAGACCAGGGTCAGGCCAGGGACAGACCTCTGGCACCTCGACGTCGGGGCGGCCGCGGTCAGCCAGGTGACGACCGCCGGGCGGCGGCGGTCGTCCTAATCTGAGCATGCGGGAGCATCGATGCTGACGGATCTTCGTTTCGCGCTGCGCGGGCTGCGGCGGGCGCCGCTCTTTGCCGCCAGCGCGATCGCCGCGCTCGCGCTCGGGATCGGTGCCAACACCGCCGTGTTCTCGGTCGTCTACGCGGTGCTGCTGAAGCCGCTCCCGTATCCGCAGCCGAATCGGCTCGTGCAGCTCTCCGAGCGCAATCCGTCGAAGCCCAGCGAGTACGCCGTTGTCTCCGCCGGCACATTTGTCGACTGGCGGACGAGAAGCCACGCGCTCGAAAGGGTCGCGGTGTATGCGCCGAATTTCGGCAACGGCGAGACGGTCTGGAACATCGGCGATCGCGCCATGATCGTGAAAACTGCCGCCGTGTCCCCCTCGATCTTCTCCGTGCTCGGAGTCCAGCCGATTCTCGGCCGAGGCCTCCGTCCCGAAACTGAGAAGGCTCCCGACGGGACGCTCGGTCAGTTCGTGATCGGTTACGGATTGTGGCAGCGGGCGTTCGGCGGCGCGCCCGATATCGTCGGACGCCGCATCGAGCTGGAAGGACACTTGCCGCGGGAAATCGTTGGCGTCATGCCGCGCGGGTTCGATTTTCCGGATGGGTTCGAAGCCTGGACCAGCGTGCGGCTGGCCAGTGTACCCGTCGCCAAGCGGCTCGCCGCGCGGCAAACGGAATCCTACGAGGCGATCGGCCGGCTGGCGCCAGGCGTCACGATCGACGATCTTAGACGCGAACTGACTGGCATCTCCGCGCAGCTTGCCGTCGAATATCCCGCGAGCAACGCGGGATGGGTGCCCGACGTCGAGCCGGCGTCAAATTCCAACACCGCGTCTGCGCGATTGGCACTGCTGGCGCTGCTGGCGGCGGTCGGCGGCGTGCTGCTGATCGCTTGCGCCAACGTGGCCAATCTTCTGCTCGCCCGCGTGGCCTCGCGTCGCGACGAGATGACGGTACGAATAGCGCTTGGCGCCAGTACGGGACGCCTGATTCGTCAGTCGCTGTCCGAAGCGAGCCTTCTGGCAGGCGGCGGCCTTGCGACAGGGTTGCTCGTGGGACGATGGGTTGCGCGCGCGCTCGTGACGCTGGCGCCGCCCGACATCGTTCCCTCGCATGGCGTCGCACTCAACGGACCCGTGCTGGCCTTCAGCGTAGTCGCGTGCGCGATGTGCGTCGCGGTGATCGGTCTGGCTCCGGCGCTTCATGTGGCGCGCTCGGTCGGCTCGGGCGGCGTCCGCGCCGATTTGCGGAGCGCGACCGCGCACGGCGCGCGTCTGCGGCGCTGGATCATCGGCGCCGAGGCCGCGGTTGTCGTGCTGCTGCTCACCGGCGCGCTGCTGTTTCTTCGCACGTTCACGAATCTGCGGCACGTCGATCTCGGATTCCAGCCGGACCACACGCTCGCGGTCGAAGCCCGGTGGCCCGTCGGCTATCTGCTGCAGTCGGCGCCGGGAACGAAGCCGTGGCCGCGTGTGCAACGGGCAACGGATGGAATGGTGAAGGCCGTGGAGGCGACGCCGGGCGTCGAGGCCGCGGGACTCGTGACTGACGTTCCGCTGGGATCCGACCCGGCCGCCGGAACCGTCTGGCGCCTCGATGCGCCAGGGGCAAGCGCGACCACGCCGCCGGTCGACACACGCGAACGGTGGCACGCTGATCTGAATGTTGTGACGCCCGGGTATTTCAGGGCCATGGATCTCACGTTCCTGAGAGGGCGCAACTTCACGAACGCCGACCGCTACACGGACGACGAGCTGCAGCATGCCGGGCCTTTGCTCTCCGGCGTCGCGATCGTGAACAGCGTCTTCGCTGCCAAGTACTTCCCCGGCGCCCCCGCCGTCGGCCACGTGATTGCCTCGGCCGATGCCTCGTCGTTCGGGGCGACGCGGACGATCGTCGGCGTCGTGACCGACATTCGTCAACGCTCCGTCGCCGAGGCTCCTCGCCCGATGTTCTTCATCCCGGGCGCGCAGGAGCCAGACATCATCAGACCCTCTTTCGTGGTGAGGACGTCCCTGCCGTTCGCCGCCGTCGCGCCCGTCATTCGCGACCGTCTCCGCGAATTCGACCCGCAGCTGGTCGTGCTCGACATCCGGCCCATGAACGACATCATTGCCGGCGCACTTTCGCGTCCGCGATTCAACCTGCTGCTGATCGGCGTCTTTGCGGCGCTTGGACTGGCGCTGGCGGCGATCGGCCTGTACGGGGTGGTTTCGTTTGTGACGACCCAACGAACGCGCGAGATCGGGATCCGCGTGGCGCTCGGGGCGCGCGCCGCGGACGTGCTGCGCCTGCTCGTTGCCGACGGGATGCGGCCGGTTCTTGCGGGCGTCCTGGTCGGCCTCGTCGCAGACGTCGGCGCGACGCGGCTGCTGGGATCGATGCTGTACGGCGTCACGCCGCTCGATCCGCTGAGCGTGGCCGGCGCGGCGGCAGCCCTCGCCATCGTCGCAGTGATCGCCTGCTATCTGCCCGCACGCCGGGCCCTGCGCGTAGATCCCGTAAGAGCACTCGCCGATCAGTGAAGCGCGGACCAACCTCCAGCCTCCAGCCTCCAGCCTCCAGCCTCCAGCCTCCAACCCCCAACCTCCAACCTCCAACCTCCAACCTCCAACCTCCAACCTCCAACCTCCAACCTCCAACCTCCGAACGCGCTCACCCGACCCGCACCGCGTCCACCAGGTCGGCGACGGCGGCGGCCACGGAACGACGCGAGGTATCGATCGTCTTGTCGGACGCCGCATAGAGCGGCTCCCGCGCGGCGAGGAGCGCGCGCAGGTCGGCCATGGCCTGCGGGTGATCCGCCATCGGACGCCGGTCTCCCTGCCGCACCACCCGGTTCCAGTGATCCTCCGGCGACGCACGCAGCCAGATCGTCGTCGCGTGCTGCCGCAGCAGCGCGAACGTCTCGGGCGATGTCACGATGCCGCCGCCGGTCGCGAGCACCATCGGCTGTTTGGCGGCCAGCATGCGCACGAGCGTCTCGCGCTCGAGCCGCCGGTAGTATTCCTCGCCATAGAGCGAAAAGAGTTCGCTCAGCGACATGTCGGCGGCCTTTTCGATCCGGCGATCGAGTTCGACGAACGGCACGTGCAGGCGCCGCGCGAGCTGCTTGCCGATCGTCGTCTTGCCCGCGCCGCGCAGACCGAGGAGTGCGATGATCCGGTGCCCGCGTGGGGCGTCGTCGCGCAGCAGTTCGGCGGGCGAGACGCCAAACGCGTTGGCGAGATCGGTCAGCCGTTTGACGGAGATGTTCGCGCGCCCCGATTCGAGCTGAACCAGGAAGCGCACCGATACGCCCGAGCGCTCCGCGAGCTGGCGGATCGTCCAGCGGCGGTCGCGCCGCGCTTCGCGGACCTGCCGCGCAACGATCGACAACACCTCTTCTGCGTTCATGGGCCCTGTGACCGACATCTGCCGCGATTGTGGCTCGATGCAGTATATCGCACCTGACTTGCCATGATGGGGCAGTATGTTGCCTTGACACCGCGAAGCACGGACGGTACGCTAGATCGATATGGACCCCGCCGCGAAGGCCGCACCGACGCCGGTCTCGTTCGAAGCCGCGCCCGACCGCTACAAGCACTGGAAACTCACGTTCGACGGCGCGGTCGCGACGCTCTCGATGGACGTCCAGGAAGACGCGGGTCTTTCATCCGACTACAAGCTGAAGCTCAATTCGTACGACCTTGGCGTCGACATCGAGCTCGCCGACGCCGTGCAGCGCATCCGGTTCGAGCATCCGGAAGTCCACGCGGTCGTCATCACGAGCCTCAAAGAGCGGATCTTCTGCGCGGGCGCGAACATCTTCATGCTGCGCGGCTCGACGCATGCGTGGAAGGTGAATTTCTGCAAGTTCACGAACGAGACCCGTCTGGCGATTGAAGATGCGAGCGCGCACTCGGGGTTGAGATTCCTGGCGGCGCTCAACGGGATTTGCGCCGGCGGCGGCTATGAGCTGGCGCTCGCGTGCGACGAGATCGTCCTCGTCGACGACGGCAATTCCGCCGTGAGTCTTCCGGATACGCCGCTGCTGGGCGTGCTGCCCGGCACGGGCGGCCTGACGCGCGTGGTCGACAAGCGCAAGGTTCGGCGCGATCTCGCCGATGTGTTCGGCACCGTCGCCGAAGGGGTGAAGGGCAAGCGCGCGGTCGAATGGCGCCTGGTGGATGTGGTGTATCCGACCACGCAGTTCAAGCCGCGCGTGGCGGAGCGCGCGCGCGAGCTCGCCTCAAAATCCGATCGGCCGGAGTCGGGTCCGGGCATCGCGTTGACGGCGCTCGATCCGGCGGTGTCAGAAAACGCCGTGAGGTATTCGACCGTCGAACTCGCGATCGATCGCCCCGCACGTGTCGCGACGCTGACCGTCAGCGGTCCCGAGGGCGATCTTCCCGCGTCGGTCCAAGAGGTCGTTGCGGCCGGCGCCCGCTTCTGGCCCTTGCGCGCGTTTCGCGAACTTGACGATGCCCTGCTGCGGCTGCGGCTGAATGAGCCGCTCATCGGCACGATCGTACTCAAGACGCGCGGCGATCAAGCGGCCATGCTCGCGATGGACGAGATGCTCATGGCGCACCAGGATCACTGGCTCGTGCGCGAGATCATCCATTTCGTCAAGCGAACGCTGAAGCGTCTCGATCTCACATCGAGGAGCTTCTTCGCGCTGATCGAGCCGGGCAGCTGCTTTGCCGGCACGCTGTTCGAGCTGGCGCTCGCGGCCGATCGGTCGTACATGCTCGACGCCCCTGACCAGGAGAACACGATCGCGCTCTCGAAGATGAACGGCGGCATGCTCACGATGAGCAACGGGATCTCGCGGCTCGACACGCGCTTTCTGGCCGAGCCTCAGCGGGTCGCCGACGTTCTGGCGCACGACGGCCCGTACGACGCGCAGGCCGCGCTCGAGGCCGGTCTCGTGTCGTTCGCGCCAGACGAGCTCGATTGGGACGATGAAGTACGGCTCGCGATCGAGGGACGCGCGGCGCTCTCGCCGGACGCCCTGACCGGGATGGAAGCGAACCTCCGCTTCGCGGGTCCCGAAACGATGGAGACGAAGATCTTCGGCCGATTGACCGCCTGGCAGAACTGGATCTTCATCCGCCCGAACGCGGTCGGGCCGAGCGGCGCCTTGACCGCGTACGGCTCGCAGTCGAGGCCGGAATTTGATTTCAACAGAACCTAGCCGTGAGCACCGTCAGCAGTTTTGGCACCATTAGCACCTTCGCACCTTTGGCACCATCAGCACCATTAGCACCTTTGGCACCATCCCATGATTTCAGCTGAACGAATTCCCAATAACGTCGGACTCGGGAGCAACAAGCGGCTGCAGCGCGCGCTCGAACACTGGCAGCCGAAATACATTCAATGGTGGCGCGAGATGGGGCCGCAGGGCTTCCAGGATTACCACCAGGTGTACGTCCGCACGGCGATCAGCGTCGATCCCTCGGGCTGGGCGCATTTCGAGTACGTGAAGCTGCCAGAGTATCGCTGGGGCATCTTCCTCGCCGACCCCGTCCACGATCGCCGCATCGGCTTCGGCGATTTGATGGGACGGCCGGTGTGGCAGGAAGTGCCCGGCGAATTCCGCAATCAGCTGCGCAGGCTCGTCGTGACGCAAGGCGACACCGAGCCGGCGAGCGTCGAGCAGCAGCGCTGGCTCGGACAGCGGTGCCCGAGTCTGTACGATCTGCGCAACCTCTTTCAGGTGAACGTCGAAGAAGGCCGTCACCTCTGTGCGATGGTGTACCTGCTGCACTCATACTTCGGCCGCGATGGGCGGGACGAAGCCGAGGAGCTGCTCGAGCGTCAAAGCGGGAACCGCGACAAGCCGCGCATTCTCGATGCGTTCAACGAGCCGATCGACAACTGGCTCGACTTCTTCATGT
>JBOGIZ010000734.1:0-5094 GCA_050747805.1 Vicinamibacterales bacterium
TCGCTCGTCGGTCATCGCCCATCGCCCATCGCCCATCGGCCACCGTCCGTCGGCCATCGGCCATCGCCATCGCTCGTCGCCCATCACTCGTCGGCCATCGCTCGTCGGCCATCGCTCGTCGCCCATCGCTCGTCGGTCATCGCCCATCGGGCATTTAATATCGGCCATCGGCCATCGGCCATCGGCCATCGCCGATCGCCCATCGGCCATCGCTCGTCGGTCATCGCCCATCGTGCTACGATCACCATTTTCCAATGGCCGCGACGCTCTTTCAGAAAGTCTGGGACGCGCACACTGTACGGCGGCTGCCCAACGGACAGACGCAGTTGTTCGTCGGCCTGCATCTCATCCATGAAGTGACGACGCCGCAGGCCTTCGACATGCTGCGCGCGCGCCGACTGCGCGTGGCGATGCCGGAACGCACGATCGGCACGGTGGATCACATCGTGCCCACGCTCGATCAGCGGCGTCCGTTCATCGACGTGATGGCGGAAGAGATGCTCTCGTCGCTGGAGGGCAACTGTCGCGAGTACGGCATCCAGCTTCTCGGCCTGTCGAGCGGAGATCAGGGCATCGTGCACGTGATTGGCCCGGAACTCGGGTTGACGCAACCTGGCATGACGATCGCGTGCGGCGACAGCCACACGTCCACCCACGGCGCGTTCGGCGCGGTCGCGTTCGGCATCGGCACGTCCCAGGTGCGCGACGTGCTCGCATCGCAGTCGCTGGCGATGGAGCCGCTGAAGGTCCGGCGCATCCGCGTCGAGGGAGCGCTCGGAGCAGGCGTATACGCCAAGGACGCGATCCTCGCGATCATCCGGCGGCTGGGCGTCAAAGGCGGCGCGGGCTACGCGTACGAATATGCGGGCGGGACGATCGAGCGCATGTCGATGGACGAGCGCATGACGATCTGCAACATGTCGATCGAGGGCGGGGCGCGCGCCGGCTACGTGAATCCTGACGAGACGACGTTCACGTATCTACGCGGCCGCCGCTATGCGCCGCAGGGGGATGACTTCGATCGCGCCGTCCGGTGGTGGTCGTCAATGCGCTCGGATGAGGCCGCGCGCTACGACGACGAGATCAAGATGGACGCGGGCGCGATCGCGCCGACCGTGACGTGGGGCATCAATCCTGGACAGTCCGTCGCAATTGATGAGCCGCTGCCGTCGTCCGCCGACGCGGAGGCCTTGGCCTTCATGGGTTTCCGCGCTGGCCAGGCGATGGCGGGAACGAAGATCGACGTCGCCTTCGTCGGGTCATGCACGAACGCGCGATTGTCCGATCTCCGCGAAGCGGGCCGGATCGTCCGCGGCCATCGGGTGGCGCCGCATGTCAAGGCGCTGGTCGTGCCCGGATCGCAAAGCGTGCGCGCTGCGGCCGAACGTGAAGGGCTCGACCGCGTGTTCGTCGAGGCCGGTTTCGAATGGCGCGGCGCCGGCTGCTCGATGTGCCTGGACATGAACCCCGACCGGCTCGACGGGCGCCAGGTCTGCGCCTAGTGCTCGTATAGAAATTTAAAGGGGCGTCAGGGAAGTCCCGAGGGCCGGACGCTGCTGATGAGCCCCGCGATGGTCGCCGCGGCGGCGATCGCCGGCGAGCTCGTGGACGTTCGACGCCTGGCCGCACGCGAGGTGTCGGTTGGCCGGTGAGCGCATCCGCGAGATTCGCGGCACCCCGCTGCCAGTTCGCGGTGACGACCTCGACACCGATCGCATCATCCCGGCGCGGTTCCTGAAATCCGTCAGCTTCGAAGGACTCGAAACCCATCTGTTCGAAGATGAGCGCCGGCACGCCGCGCACGCCGGCCGCGTGCACCCGGCGTCGGACGAACGCTACCGATCGGCGTCCATCATGATCGTCGAGGGGAACTTTGGCTGCGGCTCGTCGCGGGAGCACGCGCCGCAGGCGATCCAGCGCCGCGGCGTTCGCGCGATCGTCGGACGGTCGTTTTCCGAGATCTTCTTCGGCAATGCCACGGCGCTGGGCCTGACGTGCGTCACGGCGCCGGCCGACGCGACGGCGGCCCTTCTCGAGCTGGCGGAGCGCGAGCCCGGCCTCGAACTGCATCTGAGCCTCGAGACCATGTCGCTGCGCGCCGGCGATCGGGAGTTTGCGGTGGAGCTGCCCGCGGCGCCGCGCGAGTCGCTGCTGGACGGATCGTGGGACGCGACGGGCGCGCTGCTGGAAGGTCTGGCCGCCGCGCGCGCCACAGCGCTGCGGCTGCCGTATGTCACAGGCAATTGGTGAATTGGTGAAGTGGTGAGTTGGTGAATTTGCATCGGCGCGCTCCCGCGCGCCGTTCAATAAACGCTAATTCACGAATTCACCACTTCACGAACTCACCAATTGAAGCAGCGCTTCCGCCGCGCGGCTTCGCTCGCCGGCGCGCCGGAACACGAGCCGGACTTGCCGCGAGGCCCCGAGCTCGGCGACCTTCACCGCGACCAGATGGCCACGCGCGATCTCGGTCAGCGCGCAGCGGCGCGGCAGGATCGCGACTCCGATCCCCATTTCGACGGCGCGCTTGATGCCGTCGAGGCTCGGCAGCGCAATCTGAATGTTGATTGCCGTGCGCCGCCGCGCATAGGCGCGCAGCACCCGCTCACGCGTCGGCGACGGGTCGTTGTGAGCGATCACCACCTCGCGGCCGATCTCCTCGAGCGTCAGCCGCCGCCGGCCCGCGAGGCGATGGCGCGGCGAGGCCAGCAGCACGAGCTCGTCGCCGCCGAGCGGCACGCTCTGGATGCCGCGATCCGGCGGCTGAAACGTCAGGACGCCGAAATCGACGCTCCGATCGAGCACGGCCTCCGCCATCTGCCGCGACGCGATCCGGCGGACTTCGACCGCGGCGCCGGGATGCCGTTCGGCAAATCGCGCGATGTGCGGCAGCACGCTGTGCACGCCGGCTTCGTTCGCGCCGATGATCACGCGCCCCCGCCGCACCTGCTGCAGCGCTTCGACCGCCGACCGCGCCTCGGTTTCGAGGCCGAGCAGCCGCTGCGCGTAATCCTGCAGGAGGCGGCCCGCTTCCGTGAGCGTGCCGTCGCGCGAGGAGCGGTCGAAGAGCCGCTCGCCGATTTCGTCCTCGATGCGGCGCACGGCCTGGCTGATGGCAGGCTGCGTGCGGCGGAGACGGCGGGCCGCCGCTGAAAAACTGCGCTCCGACGCGACGGTGACGAACGCCGCCAGGTCCTGAAGCTGCATAGATAAGCAATTCTTATATTAACAAAAGAACTATAAATTGGACGAAAGTGGGTCCGGCCGTGTACAAGCATGGGATGGACCGCCTTACCATTTTCGATACCACCCTCCGCGACGGCGAGCAGGCACCAGGCTTCTCGCTCCGCATCGACGAGAAACTGAAGCTCGCACGCCAGCTCCGGACGCTGGGCGTCGATATCATTGAAGCCGGATTCCCGATCGCCTCCGAGGCCGACGCCGAGGCGGTCCGGATGATCGCCACGCACGTCCGCGGCCCGATCATCGCCGCGCTGGCCCGCTGCCAGCCCAAAGACATCGAGCGCGCCGCGTGGTCGCTCGCGCCAGCCGAGCGGCGCCGCCTGCACGTGTTCATCGCCACGTCCGATCTGCACCTCGAAAAGAAGCTGCGCATCTCGCGCGAGGAGTGCCTGCGGGCGTCGATGGCGGCCGTGCGCCTCGCGCGGCACTGCACCGACGACGTGCAGTTTTCGGCCGAGGACGCCACGCGCAGCGATCCGGACTTTCTCTGCCAGGTGATAGAGGCCGTGATCCAGTCGGGTGCGACCACCATCAACCTGCCCGACACGGTCGGATATTCCACGCCCGACGAAGTCGCCGAATTCTTCACGCGCGTCATCGCGCGCGTACCCAGCTCCGACCAGGTCGTCTTCAGCGCGCATTGTCATGACGACCTCGGACTAGCCGCCGCGAACACGCTGGCGGCGGTCGGGGCGGGCGCCCGGCAGGTGGAGTGCACGATCAACGGCATCGGCGAGCGCGCCGGCAACGCGTCGCTCGAGGAGGTCGTGATGGCGCTGCGCGTGCGCGCCGACCGGCTGCCGTACGAGACGGCCGTCCGGACGAAGGAGATCTTCGCGGCCAGCCAGTTGTTGACCGCGCTGACCGGCGAGGGCGTTCAAGCCAACAAGGCCATCGTCGGGCGCAACGCGTTCGCGCACGAGGCCGGCATTCACCAGGACGGGATGCTGAAGGACCGGCGGACGTACGAGATCATGCGGCCGGAGGATGTCGGCGTGACGGCGACACTCGTCCTCGGAAAACATTCCGGCCGCCACGCCGTCCAGCGGCGCTGCGAGCAAATCGGATACGCGCTCGATCGTGCGACACTCGACCGGGTGTACTCGGCCGTCATCGCGCACGGGGATCGCGAAAAGATCGTGGCGGACGCCGATCTCGCGGCGATCGTCAGTCGCGAGCTCGGACTCGACGCCCGCGCCGAGGTGGTCGCGACGGTCGGCGCCGATTTCGACATGCCGGCCGAGGTCGGCTACGGCCACGGCGTGTAATGGCTTGGCCGGATCCGCAAATCCTGACGTGCGACTGACGGGGAGGCAGGGACTCGAATTCTCCTGGCGACCATCCCTTAACTGGTTGATGCTGCTCTAGGACGGGCTGCATCGCACCGTCCTTCGTATACAGAATGCTGCTACTCGTTCAGTGGCGTCAGTCGGATCTGCTTTGCGAGCCCGTAGACGGTCGGTAGATCGCTGTCGCTCTCGACGAGCGTGCGGCCGAGAACAAACACCGAATTGTGCGGAGAGGATATTTGCTTCATGCCGCTCGGCACCTGTCCTTTCCAAGCCGGCCCCGTAATCAGATAGTCGCCCGCGTTCGTACCTGTCGCGCGTTTGCCCACATAGGCAAAATTGGTGTTGTTCGGATCAGTGAACTGCACGCTGTAGTATCGCCCCGCCGTGTCCGGCACGTGCAGGATTTGCGGCCCCTTCCCGAGGTCCAACACCCCGGCGGTGGGGAACGTGTCGTGGTTCACGCCAGTCGTCCACAGTTTTGAGACCGAGGCGGGAGGGTGGAGCGGATCCGCGAACAGCGCTGGGGCCGGAGTATAGAGCGTATTGATCGGGATCGGGC